>CAZFUH010000173.1:7193-8804 GCA_964522235.1 uncultured Rhodanobacteraceae bacterium | reverse complement strand
CGACCTGGGCGAAGCCTTTGCCGCGCATTCACGCTCATGAAACCGGACACGACACTGGGCGCTGCGCCGCTGCTGTCGGTCGTGATTCCGGTCGGCCCGGGCGAACAGGCATGGACGGCCCTGCTCGATGACCTCGACCGGCTGCCTGACGGCAGCGAGATCATCCTGGTCGCGACCGCCGGCGGCATTCCCGCTGGCGCCAACGTGCACGCCGGACCGGTCCGTTGGATCGAGGCCGCGACTGGCCGAGCGTGCCAGCTCAATGCCGGCGTAAGCGTCGCCCGACACAGCCTGGTCTGGTTGCTGCACGCTGATTCGCGCCTGCCGGCACAGTCGTTGGCCCGGCTGCTGGCGCGACCGCCGCAGCCGGACGAGCTGGTCTACTTCGATCTGCGTTTCGCCGACGGGCCGGCGCTGATGTGGCTGAACACGCTCGGCACGTGGCTGCGCAGCCGGGTGCTGCGGATGCCGTTCGGCGATCAGGGCTTCGTCCTGCATCGGCGCGCACTGCTGCGCCTGGGTGGTTTCGATCCGCGTCTGGACAGCGGCGAGGATCATGCCCTGGTCTGGCGTGCCCGGCATGCGGGCATGCGCCTGCGAGCGCTCGGCGTGCCGATTCTGACCAGTGCCCGGAAATACGGCCGCGCAGGCTGGTGGCGGACGACGTTGCACCATCTGCGCCTGAGCTGGCGCCAGGCCCGGCAGTTTCGTCGCAAGGATTGGCGATGATGCGCTGCGGACTGGCGATCTTCGTCAAGACCCCGGGATACTCGCCGATCAAGACCCGGCTGGCGGCCAGCCGCGGCCGCAGTTTCGCCGAAACGTTTCATCGCTACGCGACGCAAGCGGTCGCCGAGGTTGCGCAGCTGGCCGCGCGCAATGCCGATGAAAGCGGCTTCGCTCTGGTTCCGCATTGGGCGGTCGCCGAAGACGCGGCAATGGATGATCCGATCTGGTCCGGCCTGCCGCGCCTTGTCCAAGGCAATGGCTCGCTCGGCCTGCGCATGGCGTAGGTTCACAGCCAGCTCTTGCACCGCTACGACGCCGCCATGCTGATTGGTGCTGACACGCCGCAGCTGCTGCCGTCCCTGCTGATCGACGCCGCCACCACCTTGATCGTCGCCGGGCAGCGCCCGCACGCCGTACTCGGACCGGCCGCCGACGGTGGCTTCTGGCTGTTCGCGAGCAATCGAGCCGCACCCGAATCGGCCTGGACCTCGGTGCCCTACAGTTGCGCCGACACCGCCGAGCGCTTCCGCGCGGCGCTCGACTGCTTCGACCAATGGACCGCATTGCCCGCTCTGGTCGACGTCGACCGCGATGAAGATCTGGCTGCGCTCCAGCCGACGTTGCGGCAACTGGCATCCCCGACCCCTCACCAGTCCGCCCTGCTGGACTGGCTCGATTCCCATCTCTAGGCTGACCACCGATGCGTGATACCTGGCCCCTGCTGAAGCAGCACGACTTCCCCGCCCTCGAACGCGGCGAGCTGGACACCTTGCAGCTCAATCTCGGCTACCTGTGCAACCTGGCCTGCATTCATTGCCACGTCGCCGCCGGCCCGAACCGCAAGGAGCTGATGGACCGCGACACCCTGGCGCTGGCATTGGC
>CAZFUH010000173.1:0-7093 GCA_964522235.1 uncultured Rhodanobacteraceae bacterium | reverse complement strand
GCCTCGATCCGGGCACTGCAAAGACTCAACGCACTCGGCTACGGACGTAGCGATTCGGGCCTGGTGCTGAACCTGGTCTACAACCCGAACGGTGCCTTTCTGCCACCGGACCAGCACGCGCTCGAGGCTGACTACAAGCGCCTGCTCGGCGAGCAGTTCGGCATCGTCTTCAACCAGCTGTACGCGCTGGCGAACATGCCGATTCAGCGCTACGGCTCGTGGCTGCTGTCGAAAGGACGCTTTGACGACTACATGGCGACCTTGCGTAGCGCCCACCGCGACGACAATCTCGGCAACGTCATGTGCCGCAACCTGGTCAGCGTCGACTACCGTGGCTACCTGTACGACTGCGACTTCAACCAGATGCTGGCGCTGCCGATGGCCGGCCACGACCGCGACGATCGCGACCGGCCGCATCTGCGCGATCTGCTGCATGCCGCTCCGCCGCAGCGAATCGCCACCGCCGGCCACTGCTATGGCTGCACTGCCGGTCAAGGTTCGAGCTGCGGCGGCGCGCTCGCTTAGCGCGGGTTGTGGCACTGAAGCGACAACAGCCGCCGGGCCAGCCGCGCTGGCTCGATGTTTCGGCTTAGTCCAGGGCCGTCACTTGGGGTCGAAACCGGAGGCGAAGATGAGGTCGTTGCCTGGCCCGTCAATGCCGATATAGCTGGTGGCGATGACGATCTCGTCGATCCAGTCGCTGCGGGTATCGGCCGGATCATTGAAGGTGCCGAGAAACATCACACCCTCCAGGCGCGTCGATGGCGGCATCACGGTCGCCAACGGTACGACGCCATCGATGACCAGGGTACCGTCGACCCAGGCCCGGAACCGTTGCTCGGTCGGATCGGAGTAGTCCAGCCGGGTCTCCAGATAGCGATACTGGCCTCGAAAGGTGTCCGGACCATGGCTGGCGACCAGGGTCTGGACGTGGTTGTTGCCGTTGCCGAAGTCATCGCCGAAAAACAGCAGGCTGCCCCATTGGAAATTGAACGTGCCGACGGCGCGGTCGCCGATGCCGTCAATATTGCCGCGATAGCGGACGATCTTCTGGATGCCGCCATTGTCGGCAGCCAAATCCTGACGCAGTCGCAAACGTACATGCACGACGCGGTGCTCGCCGTCGAGCGTTCGGAACGCGCCGTTGTAGTTCTCGAACCCGTGCTGCCACTGGTAGCGCAACGCCTGGCCGTTGCTGGCCAGAACATCGTCGGCGACCGTTGGCGACGGACTGCCCCAGGTCAGCAGGCTGTCTGCGTTGCCGCTGGCAAAGTCTTCGGAAAACAACACCTCCGAGACACCGCCGGCAGGAACAAACGAAGAAGTCATCGCGATCAGCGCAGCAAAACCGGACCGGACAATGCCGTAGCCACTTCCTGGACTCTCGAAACGTGAAGTGGCGGCGCTGGCCATCTTCAATCCTGTTCCCACGTCGCCAGCCCGTGTTATCCCATACTGTCCGGCGCAAGGTCCAGCGCGATGTCCTCGCTGAGCAGTTGGTTGCCGCTGCCCGTCGCCGGACATCGAAACGATGCAATCAGGACGGCCGCCGCGGCGTCTGTGGAGACAGGATCATGTACCCCGCCAGCGAACAGATACCGCCGATGCATCGACTCAGCGACGAAGACTATCAGCGCGCATTCCGCTATGCGCGATCACTGGGCGCTGACCGCGACCTGGCGCTAGACCTGGTGCAGACTGCGATTGTCAACGGCCTGGCCGTCGGCCGGCGCGACATCGCCGATCCGCTCGGCTATCTGCTGACCAGTGTACGCAACGCCTTCATCAGCGACATCCGGCGCGCCACACGCCTGACCTGGTCTCGGCTGGACGATATCGACGGCGTCATCGCCACTGACCTGCAACCACTGGAAGAGGCTGCGATCACCCGCGACGGCCTGCGCCGGGCCTGGGACGCCCTCGGTCCAGCCGAACGTGAGGTGCTGCACCTGTGGGCGGTCGAGGGCTATACCGTCGACGAGATCAGCGCCCAGACCGGCGCTCCACGCGGAACCTTGCTGGCACGCATGCACCGGCTGCGCAAGCGGCTGATCGATCAACAGCGCGACGACGCGCTGGGAGCAACACAATGAAGCGCAACGAACAGACGATCCCGCTGCGCCAGGCCATTCTCGAGGTGGTTGGCGAGGAGAGACTGCAAGCCGACGAAATCCAGCGCTTGCGCCAGCTGAACAATGCCGCTCCGCGGCGTCCGGAGCGCCGCCGCTGGCTGGCCGCTGCCGCCGTCGGCGGCAGCGCCGTGCTCGGCTACTGGCTGCTCGGCACACGCCCCGATCTCGGCAATTCGCAGGCGCTGGCCGATGAGATCGCCCGGAACCACCTGGCCGAAGCACCGCTGGACATACTCGCCAACCGCCTGGACGAACTGCGCGACAGTTTCGCCGGTCTCGGCTTCGGTCTGCTCGACGCCCAGGAGCTGGAGGGCGTCCCCGGCGAGCTGATCGGGGCACGCCACTGTTCGGTCGCGTCGGTACCGGCCGCGCTGCTGCGCTATCGAAGCGAGCAACGTATCTACACCGTGTATCAGGCCCGCTACCACGCACAGCGCCACCATGGGGCCGCCGATATCGCCGCTGGAGAGCCGCCGGTGATCCGCCATGCCGGCGGCGTCGTCGTCTGCCTGTGCAATATCCATGGCGTCCTGCTCGCGGTCGCCGCCGACAGCACCAGCGCCGTCTCCTGACCCGTCTCCGCGGCCGGGCGGCGGTACCGCCCGGTCGCACCACAAAGAACCTTCTATATGTTAATTACTATTTTTCGCATTATCCTGGCATCGATACTGCTAGCGACGGCCAGTGCCCATGCCGGCGACTTTGAGCCCTACAGCCAGGCGCGCATGGACGCCTTGCAGGCGCAGGGCAGGCCGGTGCTGATCGATGTCTATGCCGATTGGTGTCCGACCTGCGAGCGGCAGGCGCAGATCCTGACCGGATTGCTGGCACAGGAACGATTCGCCGACTATGGCCGGTTGAAGCTGGACTGGGACAGCCAGCGCGACGCGGCCCGAGCGCTGGGTGCGCCGCGCCAGAGCACGCTGTTCATATTTCGTGCTGGCAAACGCCTCGGTTTGTCGGTGGCTGAAACCGACGAGGCCCGCCTGCGCGAGTTTCTCGAGCTAGGTCTGAACTAAGCGATGTTCGGCCTGGAGTTGGGCGCTGCGACACTCGGCCTGGCCATGCTGGCCGGACTGGTGACGACGCTATCGCCCTGCGTACTGCCGCTGCTGCCGCTGATCGCCGCAGCGGCAACCGGTCGTCATCCGCTCGGTCTGGTCGCGCTCGCAGCCGGCCTGGCGACGGCCTTCACCGTCATCGGCATGGCCATCGCCGCCAGTGGTCACCTGCTCGGCATCGACGAGCGTGTGCTGCGCGTCACGGCCGGTGCGCTGATGGCGGTGATCGGCCTGGTCCTGGTCAGTACGCGCCTGCAGGAAGCCTTTGCCCATGCAAGCAGTCGGATCGGAAGCACCGGCAACAGCCTGATCTCGAACATCCAGGGCGATCATCCGGCGGCACAATTTGCCCTCGGCGCCCTGATGGGCGTGGCCTGGAGTCCCTGCATCGGTCCGACTCTCGGCGCCGCGATCGCCCTGGCCGCTGCCGGCAGCGGCATTGCCGAAGCGACGGTGATCATGGCCGGCTTCAGCATCGCCGCGGTGATCCCACTGACCGCCGCCGGCCTGGCTTCGCGCGCGGCCTTTTCCCGTCATCGCGAACGCATGGCCCAGGCCGGCCGCATCGGCCGCTTGATCATGGGCTGGAGCCTGCTGTCGATCGGCGCCCTGGTGCTGACCGGCCTGGACAAGCAATTGGAAGTCTGGCTGCTGACGTTGGCTCCGGACTGGCTGCTGAACCTGACAACGCGTTTCTAGCACCGCAAATCGTGCCGTCCTAGTGTCCCGCACCATCAAAGGAGATTCGACAATGAGCCATGCCGTTCAAACCGGCGGCGCGCTGTGGCGCGGCGGCACCGCACGCCTGAATAGCCTGGGTGATTGGCTGACGCCACTGGGTCTGCGTCTGATCCTGGCCTGGGAGTTCGGCGAAGCCGGTCTGGAGAAGCTGCGCGGATCGAACTGGTTCGCGCAAGTCCACGACAAGTTTCCGTTTCCGTTCAATCTGGTGCCGGTGGAACTGAGCTGGTTTCTCGCCACATGGCTGGAGATCGCCGGCGCCATCGCCCTGGTCATTGGTCTGTTCACGCGCTTGTTCGCATATGCGTTGCTGGTCCTGACCTTCGTCGCGGTGGCCGCTGTGCACTGGCCGGAGGGCTACGGCAGCCTCGGTGAGCTGTGGCAGGGCTACGCCATTCGCGACCATGGCTACGGCAATTTCAAGTTGCCGCTGCTGTTCGGCTTGATGCTGCTGCCGCTGGTTCTTTCCGGCCCAGGCAAGTTCAGTCTCGACCACTTGCTGGCGAAGACGCTGCTGCCCAAGGCGCAAACGCGGGCTGCCGATGCCATGGCCTGGGCGCTCGCCGGAATCGCCCTAGGCCTGCCCATTGCGATGCTGTTCCCGGTCACCGGTATGGCGCTGGTCACGGCCGGCACCGCGACCGCGCTGCTTGTGAGCTGGCGCTCGCTGCGCACGTAACAACGGGAAACATTGTAAGCACCGTTCGAATACGTTTATTTTAGTCGTAAAGCTAAGTATCGAACGCAATCACCCGGCGCCGCTCAGCGTCCATGCCAGACAGAACCATGGAAGTTCAAACGCAGAGAGGTCAACCGATGAAGTCGTCATTGCAAAGTCAGATCATGCTGGCGTTGCTGCTGTTCGCAGGACTGTTTGTCGTCGTACTGGCGGCCAATCAAGCTCTGTTCCAACGCGTACTCGCCGATCAGCAACCGCTGGCCCTGGCACGCGAAGTCACGGCACGCGCTCAGGATCTGGAGCACCGGGCCCGTACCTACGCCGAAGTCGCGCCGCGCAACTACCGCGACTATGACCGCGATGTGCTGGTCTACTATGACGCTCTGCGCTTCGACCTCGAGCAGCTCGACCAGGCCATGCGCTCGCTGGAGTCGACAGACATCGTCGGCAATGGCAGCCGGGCGGCGATCGAGTCGATGACGCAAGTGCATGATGCCTTCGTCGCGGGGCTGTGGGACAAGCTCGGCGAAAATCTCGCTGAGCCTCGACTGGAATGGGGCGCGCAGTACCTGTCGACCGAGGCTCCACGCCTGCGTGAAGCCGCGCAAGCGACCCAGTCGGTGATCGTTGACTTCGCCGGACAACACGTACAAAGCGCGCATCGGCTGGCTGCGGCATCGTGGCTGCTCGGTTTGCTGACCGTCGCCGGCATCGCGCTCTGGTTCTGGCTGCGGGTCGCGCGCCGAATCGGCCTGGCGGCCCGACGCTGCACCGCGGTCGCCGAGGGCGAGTTCGGCCTGCGGATCGATGATGGCGCATCGGACGAACTCGGAGCGTTTGCACGCTCATTCAATACTTTGTCGGCGCGAACTCGGGTCGTACTCGGCGTACTCGACCGACTGCCCCCTGATGCCGGTCCCGAACAAGCGTTCTCGGCCCTATGGGACGAGGGCCGGGGCTATCTGGGTCATGCCTGGCAAGCGCTGTTCGTGATTGACCCGACGCTGAGCAGCGGCCGGATGCAGATGGTGCGGCAGGACGATGGCGCAGCGCCGGCTGCGGCGGGCAAGCCGTTTGCACTGGCCGGCATCACCCAAACCCTGGGTCTGACTCAGCACGGTGCCGCGCTGATGCCGGACCTGCGTCGACACACCCTCGATGCGCAACAAGGCCAGCTGCTGCGCGAATTGTCGCGACATGGCTTGCGTACTCTCGCCTTGGTATTGCTGCGTGACAGTCGCGGCAAGGCGCACGGCATCCTCGCCTTCGGCTGGCGCGGCGCCGACGCCGAAAACGCCGGCATCGCCCGCTTCCTGCAAGGCCTGACCCGCTTCCTCGCTCGCGCCCTGATCCCCGAACCACGGCCGACGACCGCGAACGGCTGATTGCGGGCTAGGAGTCTGCGCGGCAGAAGCGCTCGAGGCGAAACGGATGCCATCGTCATTGAGCGCGTCGATCGGAGAGCGCGCATAGTGGTGCTATGTAAGCTCGACGATCGGCGTACTCGATGGCGAGGGTGCCGTTGCAGCCCGGACGGCTTCTGCCACGCAAGCTCCTAGCGCAGTGCCGCAGCGGCGCGCGCCAGTTCGGCGATGCTCGGCCAGTCACGGGCGGCCAGCGCGGCTGCCGGCAGCATCCAGGAGCCGCCGACGGTGATGACATTGGCCAGCGCCAGATAGGCCGGCGCCCGGGCGGCGTCGATGCCGCCGGTCGGGCAGAAGCGCACCTGCGGGAACGGGCCGGCGAATGCCCGCAGTGCGGCAATGCCACCGGCGGCCTCGGCCGGAAAGAACTTGAAACGACGATGGCCGAACTCCAGGCCACGCATCAGCTCGCTCGCGGTCGCGATCGCAGGAATGAATGGAATCGGCGCATACTCGGCGGCGCGATACAGGGCGTCGGTCGCGCCGGGCGCGATCGCGAATCGGGCGCCGGCGGCGACGGCGGCATCGAGCTGGCCGGCGTCGAGCACGGTGCCGGCACCGACGATCGCCGATGGCAGCTCCCTGGCAATCGCCCGGATCGCCGCCAGCGCGGCATCGCTGCGCAGGGTCACCTCGAGCACAGGCAACCCCGCTTCGACCAGGGCGCGAGCCAGCGGCACGGCATCGTCGAGCTGATCGATCACCAGTACCGGCAGCACCGGCGCCCGGCCGAGCACGGCATCGATTGCGGCGGCGAGGGCGTTCGGTGAAGTCGAGGTCATGGTGGTCATTCTCTCATTCTTTATCAGGTCGGTCCGGTTTCGCGCAACGCGACCGCAGCGCCGAGCAGACCGGGATGCGGGTGGCAGATGACCCGGATCGCGACCGATTCCAGATAGGTCGAAAAGCGGCCCTTGGCGAGAAAGCGCTCGCGAAAGGCGCTGCTGCGCAGGAACGGTACGAAGCGTGGCACGATGCCGCCGGCGATCATCACCGTGCGCGCACCATGAATCAGCGCAGCGTCGCCGGCGACGCTGCCGAGCACAGCGCAGAAGC
>CAZFUH010000172.1:0-8806 GCA_964522235.1 uncultured Rhodanobacteraceae bacterium | reverse complement strand
ATTCGGCGAGAAATGGCGTTCGCTCAGTCGTACGGTGCCGAGCCGAGCCTCGTCGAACCACAGAAGGGGCCGCTGGCTATGCTTGACGTTGCCGGCCAGGTCGAATGCGCTCAAACGAACCTCGTAGTCGCCGGGTGCGGGTGGCGCCCAGAATCCGAGCAACTCCTCTACGGCAACGCTACGACCTGACAGGATCGGCTGCCACGGCGCCCCCGCCTCGACGCGGCGAAACGCCAACTCGTAACGATCCAGATCCAGATCGGCGGCGGTTCCGGTGACCGCCAATGCCCGCAGGACTCCTGAATACTCCAGTTCCAGATGCGAGGTCAGGTTCATCAGGGAGTGGATGGCGAAATGTCCGCCCTCCGTGCAGTCTGAACCGCCTCCTGGAGAACCGGTGCCAACGAGGGTCGTGCCTGACGAGGTCCAGGACATGATGTTGAACCGCCGGCCTTGCAGCACCCTTCCGCCAGTCCAATTACGAAAAGGCAGAAGACCCAGGCTGTATTCGTAGCTCTGCTCCAAAGCCCTGATCAGCAATTGCGGCTCTCCAGGCAACCAGGCGCTTGGCGATAAATCCTGGCTATCAGCATTGATCTGAAGTGCAAGATTCGCTTCGATTGGGGGCGCAACGAGCCGGCTGCCGTCCAGTACGATCACCTTCGGCAGCTCCCAGCGCGACGGTTCGAAGGCAAACGTCGCCTTGGTAGCGGCGTTCGCCGAGTTCTTGCCACGAGTCCGATTTGATAGCGGATGGCTGAACGGAACGTTGTCGTAGCGCCCGAACTCGAACAACAACACCCTGCCCGCCTCGGCCCAGAGAAAGCCGCCGAAATACTCAAGCATCCCTTCGTCGCCAGCCACGGGCGCGAAATGGACCGAAATCATTTCGCTCAGATCCATCGAGCGCCAGAGTTGCTGATCCGGATGCCAGCCATCGATGCGGCGATGATCGATGTCGAACGTCAGTAGCTCGCCGGACTGCGGATTCAACGTGAACGCCGTGTTCGCGCTGCTTCCTGGGGGGACGATCGGTACCATCACGCCGTCGGCGAGATCGATTGAATACAAGTTCGTCGTGTTCGGAGTCGAGTTGATCGGCGACCCGACATAGAGGATTCGCCGCTGCCGGTCGATTGCCCACTGACTTGTGGTTGACGTCAAGATTCGACTTGGTGTGGTGCCGTTGAAAAACACCTGCAAGTAAATCTCGCCCGTATCCGAACCGGCGCGCACAAGCGCATAGTCGTCGACAATCAGTGCATCCCGCGCACCGTGCTGCCAGTGAATGGAGTGGTCTTCACTCAGCAACTCCCACGACGAAAAAGCCGGCGCACGAAGGATCTCGATTCGCCTGTAGCCAAGATTCGCATCGGTCTTCAATCGAACAATGTCGCCGTTTGTGGTAACGGTGGCCAGATCCATGTCGCCAGCGGCCGGATACTCAGGTCCGACGGCAAGCACCGGACCACCGCCGACCGGACGCGAAAACAGACGCTGAATCTGGCTCGCGGTCTCACGGTTGGCCGTGAAGTAGATTTTTCCGTCCTCGGCAACGGCAAGCACACGATCGGGCCGCCATATATGGTCACCGTGCACCAGTGCATCAGGTGGCACAATCGTCTTCGGTGGCTGGCCATCGAGCGCGAATTCGTAGACGCCGCGTGCCGACGGCTGGCCTTCGAGCCAGCCCGCTGCAAAAAAGGAACGCTCGTTGGGACCATAGACGACATCCCGGTTGTTCGCGACAGCAGGCTGCACCTGACAACTCAACGGCACCTGATGCTCGTAGGGTGTTTCGGCCGCCAACAGTATGGGCAGTCGATTGGTGTCGAGCACGAGATTCAGCTCCCGGATCAGAGCACCCTGCGTCGTCTCGATCCGCACTTTGTAGTCGCCATCGAGCGCCCGCGAACCATCGTCTCGACGTCCGTCCCAAGTCAGTGTCAGCGCCTGTGTATCGACCAGCTCGGGGCCGTCGTACCGGCGCACCTCCTCGCCCCAGTCGGCCTCGATCCGAACCACGACCGATCGCGGCGCATCGAAACGGGCGACGATGCGGGTCTCGTCTTTGACACCATCGCCGTTCGGCGAAAAGTACGGCTCGGTGACAAAAAAGTTCAGATCCAGCAGGCTGAAATCAAGCACCGCCTGATTGTTGGTCTCATTGCCTTCGCGAACCTGGTTGTCCGGATCGACCCGGACCACCAGACGGCTGTCGTCCGGCTGCGCCGGCGGCGTCCAGTCGAACACCAGGTCGGTTGACAGGCCAGCGCCAAGGACGGCCACCTGTTGGGCCGCGGCGATCGGCGTACCGCCCGCGCCGGGTAGGCCCAGATGTACGTCTACTGTGAAGTTCTGCGCCGGCTGCTGACCGATATTCACCACCCGCACGCTGACCTGATTCGGCTCGCCTGGTACCGGCCGCGACGGCACGAGCTGCACGTCGGCCTCTGATACCGCCAGGTCCGGAAGTCGGCGAACCGTTCGCACCAGAAACGCTACATTGTCGGACTCGTCGACCTCGACGATCTGTTCGTCGTCGTCGACTCGAACCGCAATGACAATCTCACCGATGCGTTCGAGCGAATCCAGCAGTCCAACCACCTCGTAGGAGGCGCCGGCGGCAAGACCTTCTTCGACCTCGAGTTGGGCAAAGCGCTGGCCGCCGACAAGCGGATCGCCAAGATAGAAGCCGATCTTGAATGGCAGCGCATCGACCGATCCGGTATTGCGTATCGTCGCACCCAGGCCCATCAGTCCACCCTGCAGCGGCGGATCCGGATCCAGGACCAGTTCGTGACTGGACACGGTCAGATTGGGCAGGGTCGATGCCAGCACCTGCACCAGACGCACGACCTCGTTGTTGGTCTCATCGATCTCCGGAACCTCGTCATCGGGATCGATGCGCACGCGAATCTGGTGATCGCCGGCCGCCGCCGGTCTCCAGGCAAACTGGAAGCTGCGGGCCGAATTCGCGGCGATCTGCACCTGTTGATCGACGATCGTGCGCACGCTGCCGTCATGGTCGGCCTCGATCAGCAGCCGGCTCAGCGGCGACATCTCGGTGCCACGATTGCGCACGGTCATCTGCACTTGCACGTCTTGACCGGCGACGGGCTGCTCGGGCTGCAGGACCAGATCCTGCTCGTAAACCGCCAGATCCACCGTCGGCTCGCGATGCAGGCGCAGGCGCACGGTGTTGTTGGTTTCGTCAGCCTCGTGTATCGCATTGTCAGGATCGACTTCGAGCACGATCTCGGTCGCATCGGCATGCTCGATGTCAAAGACCAGCTGGACCGAACTGGTCGACAACGGCGGTAGCGTCGCAATCACCGTCTCGCTCAAAGGCAGCACCTGGATACCGCGAACCAGACGCGCCCGCAGGCGCACCTGCTCGACACCGGTCAAACCGCGATTGCGGACCGTTGCCGTCAAAGTTGCCGTCGTTGGTACCTGGGTGATCACGTTCGGCATCACGACCGCGCCCGGCGCGAAGTCCAGATCCGGCAACACCGGCGGCGACGTCAGGGTCAGCAGCAGCTCGGCGCGATTGTTCGTTTCGTCGATCTCGGCGATCTCGTTGTCTGGATCCAGAACGATATCGACGCGATAGGCTCCGGCTGGAAGTTCGCCGGTCGTCCAACTTCCGGTCAGGTTCTCGCGTTGCCCCGGCGCCAGTGGCGGCAGCGAGTCGAAATCGGCAATGACGCCGTGCACTTCCGGATCACCCAGATGCGTAAAGGTCACCGCCATCGCCGCGGTATCGGTCGCCACAGCTCCGGCATTTTCGATCGACAGCCGGATGCCGATTGCATCACCGGGATAGGCCGGCTGCTCATACTCCAACGCCGCGGAACGAATGCGCAGATCAGGACGCTGGCCGAACAGCAGAACCTCGATCGCCTTTGCCGTCGTCGCAACACTCCCCTGCCAACTGCCGTCCGTACGCTGGCGGCTGCCCAGATAGTGCTCGGCCAGCAGCAGGGCGCCGTCCCGCGGCGCACCGACGGCGCGCAACGCCAGCAGCGCTTCCACCGTTTCGGCCACGGTGCTGACCTGTTCACCGAAACCGCCGTCCGCCTGCTGCCATAGGTACAAACGTTGCACCGCCGGCTGCAGATCGTCATAGCCGAAACCACTTGATGCCAGGGCGCGCAATGCGCGCGCGCTGGCCAACAGATGACAACGGCCGTGATCGGCATGCAGGGTCCAGCAATCGCCTTGCGCCTGCGACGGAATGACATCGCGCCAGTGCGCAACCAGCATGGGATCGAATAGATCCGGCTGGCCGGTCAATTGCGCGAACAGCGCCTCGATCGCGATCGCCGTGTCGGTACTGGAAGCGGCAAACCCGCCGTTGATCCCCCAGCCTTGTTCGGGCCTGTATCCATCCGCCAGTTCATGGGCGAGAAACACCGAGTCCTCAATGTCCAGCAGCCGTGAACGCAACAACTGCGCCTGCTCCTCGACCGTCACCCGGCGCGCGCCGGCCGCCCACGATTGGGCGAGCGAGACGGCCGGGTCGTCCGGTTCCACTGCCCGCAATGCAGCGCCGGCCAGCGCCGTATCCAGCGTGCGGGTCGACCGCTTGTCCTGCCAATGACCATCCGCGGACTGGCGCGTGCGCAGCCACTGCGCGGCGAGATCGAGATCGAAGCCCGGTCGTAGCATGAGATCGGAACCGATGGTTCCAGGTGCGCCGGTGTTCCCGGGCGGACCGGCCACGACGCGACCAATGTTCAGCACCCCTCGACCGAGTGTCAGCGCACCGAAACGAGTCTGAGCCTGCATGCGCAACAGTTCCATCCGGCCCAGGGTCTCCGGCCGGGGCGGCTGACCGGGACGAACCAGAAGCACCAGTGCGGCACGATAACTGCGTGGCGCGTCCTGATGAGATGGAACCCGCTCGCCTTCGGCGGCGATGATCTGGCTCAGTTCGATCGATTCAACCGTGCCGCTCACCGTCGCGCCAAGCCGGGGATAGTCGCCGCGGTCGCCTTGCAGACTGCGAAGCAGGCGGATTGGTGGAACTTCGGACGGAGCCAGGAATCCGGCCAGATACAGGTCCAGCGGGCTGAAGCGTTCGCGGACCCCGATTGCGCGATACTCGTTGCCCGATTGACTCAACCAGCGCGCTCCGTACATCAGCGATGCGTCGGTGTCGGCGAAAAACGACCAGTGCATGTCCTGCGGTCCGAGCAGCAGGGGACTGGCCTGCCCCTCGCCGTCGACATAACGTACGTAGATCCCCCATTGGTGCATCAACTCGTGCATCAGCGTGCCGAGCACGGACTCATAGTTTTGCATCGGCTGCGTCGCTGCGCTGCCCATGTCGACATAACCGAGCAGCCTTCCGGCGCTGCCGAATTGCCCGCTCAGGTCGACCAGAGGACGGCCAATTCCCTGGACATGGTTGCTGACCTGAAAGTGCAGGCCGGCAAAACCATGGAAATCGACCGGAAAGTCGGCGAAGACCAGTAGAAAGTCGTAGTCGTCGCGATTTTGTTCGTAGAAGGCCCGCGCAGCCGCGAGGCGTGGTTCGTGCTGGCCAGGATGACCGGGATCCAACGGATCGTAGCCATAGTCACCCTGGGTTTCGACGATCTGCACGTTGCCGATCCGCTCGATCGGCTGCGCCAGGCTGCGCGCACGGCCTGGGTCCAGTGCCGGCACCGAATCCAGAACGATGACATCGGCCAGCAACACGCTGGCCGGGCACAGCCACAGAGCAGCCATGACGATGGCTTGGCATAGCCGGAAGCGAATCCTCATCGATCATCCTCCGGCAACGCGGCCGTGGTATCCATCGGAGCAAGCAGCCGCCACACAGGCGTGATCTGCATCAGTTCAGCCGGTGGTACGTCGCTGCTCCAGGTCGCATGCGACTGCCGGCCGTCGGTCTCGATGCGCAGGCGAAGGCCGGCGCCGAGGCCGGACGCCGAACCTTCGAAAATGACCGTAGAGGCGCCGACGTGTTGCAGGACCAGACCGGTGACCGCATCGACCTCCCCCGCTTGCACGACGTATTGCGAGCCGTCGTCGGCGCGTAGTACCGCTCTTTGCGTGCGCTCGTCGGTCTGGACGAGTTCCGGAGCCGGCGCGACATGCTCAGGACCGGCCGCTCCCTGGGCAAGACCAGGTCGAGCGCAAACGAGGACCCACAATATGACTATTGCCGGCACGAGCCAGTGCTTTTGGCACTGCATAGGCACCTCCCAGGAAACACCGTCGAACTGGCGCCGAAAGATCGGCCCCCCTTGTCCACGACGCTGCTTCCCCCGGATCGCAAATGCGACCCGCGCCCGCCGAAGAACTCTTCACAAGAATTCGACACGTAGGATTACCATCGATCTGCCTGTTGTCAAGCAATAATTCACATACATAGTGTGCGCAAGCACACAAACCCAACAACCGCGGGTAAACAGAACCCTGAAATGGCCTGGCGAAAAACGGGGACAGGTTCACGCGCTCCGACAGCGATGGCTGGGCAGTTGACAATCGGAAACGACGTTCCTATGGCATCGATCCACTCGATTGCCTGCCCAGGAGCCCTTTGATGAACGTCCGTACCCTGCTCTGTCTATCGTTTCTCGTCCTGTCCGTTGCCCGGACCGCCGATGCTGCCGTGTTTTCGGTCAGCAACAGCAACGACAGCGGTCCCGGCAGCCTGCGACAGGCCATTGTCGACATGAACGCTGCGGCTGGCGACGACCACGAGATCCAACTGGATCTGACCGACCCGACCGTACCGATTGTGCTGGCTTCGGCCCTGCCCGGCTTGGCCAAGCCCAGCGTGGCGATCGTCGGCCCGGCCTTCAGCGGCAGCGAGCCGCTGGTCACTATCGACGGTGCCGACAGCTTTCCGATCTTCCTCGCGCTCACCGGCAGCGGCAATCAGCATCTTCGACTGGAGCGTCTGGTTCTGCGCAATGGCCGTTCGCAACCCGGACACAACGGCGGCTGCATGAACATCAGCACGGCAGGCTCGAAGGTCGGCGGGTCGCTCGACTTGTTCGACGTCGTGATGCGCAACTGTCTGGCGCCACAGGGCACCAGTGCTGTACTGGGCGGCGCCATCTTCGTCTTCAACCGCACGGTCTACATCGACGGGTCGAGGTTTGAAGACAACCATGCCGGAGGTGACGGCGGCGCCATCACGCTGATCGCACACACCTCGGTGCATCCGACCATGGCGCTGTACGAGACCACCTTTGCCCGCAACCGGGCCGGCAGTTCGTTTGTCGGCAACCGGGGCGGTGCGATCCGTACGTTCAACGCAGATCTGGACATTCTCGACTCGCGCTTCATCGACAACGAGACCTTCTACGACGGCGGCCAGCCTGGCACCAACGACAACAGCGCCGCGATCAGCCAACAAAATGGACTGCTGCGACTTCAGCGCTCGCTGTTTTTCGGCCACCGCTCAACCAGCGGCCTCATCACCACCGATTTCACCGACGAGTCCGGCTGGACCGTGGCGCGCAACAACGTGTTCGTGGGCAACCACGTCGGCCGCGGCGCCGCATTCACCGCCAGTCACTACCGGGTCGAGTTCCGCAACAACACCGTGCTTGATTCGCGCACCGACAACTACTTCCGCCCGACCGGCGTGTTCCAGTTCTATACCGGAAGCCATCCGGACGCGCGTCTGGTACTGGCAAACAACCTGTTCGGACCGAGCCAGCAGGCCGGGCACTTCGTCTGCGGCAACAACAACAATCTGATCGCGGTTGAAAACCACTACAACGTCGCTGCGGGCGCCAGCATCGGTTGCGGCATGACCGCAGCCGCCGGCAACCTGGCGGCACTCGCTGTCGACGCCCTGCGCAACGATGGAGGCGCCATCGAGACCTTGACCTTGTTTGCCGACAGCCCGGCGCTGATGGCAGGCAACCCTGCTGAACCGCAGGAAGAAGGCGATCTCAGCCGTTGTCTGCCGGTCGACGCCCGGTTCGATCCGAGACCTACCGACAGTCTGGCACTCGGCCACGAACGCTGCGATGCCGGTTCCTGGGAGTCGCAGCAAGAGGCGCCACTGTTTCGCCACGACTTCGAGCCAGTGCTCTGGCGTCCGCAGTGACGGAAAAAAACGGGGTCAAAGCCACGTTCGTGAGGCGACGACACGCCCCAGAGTTGCCGCGATGGGCTCCGGGAAACGTCAAATTCCTGGGGCCACCCCGGCAGAGCCGGGGACTCCCAAGAAGCCTGCGCGATAGAAGCCGACCGGTCTGCAAAGGCGCCCGTTTCGCCTCGAATACTTCTACCGCGCAGACTGCTAGTCCGCAGCAATCACTCGGCGATAGGTGGCCTCGAACAACACCCGCCACTCGCCTTGCACCAGGCTGCGGGTGACCATGCTGTACGCGTCTTCGTCGAGGCGTCTATAGCGGGTCTCGATTTCGGTAACCTTGCCATCTGCAGATACATGGCGTTCCGGAATCACAAGACCGTCCTCGTCGGCTGAGGCGAAATATCCCTCGCTGACCGAGCCCGTGCTGGCAAAGTAGTGGAAGCGGATGCGCTCGTTTGCTCCGTCCCAACTGAAGACCGTCTCGCCGCCATAGCGACGGCCATCGTCTCCGGTCTTGGCCACCTCGTGCCTGCTGCGCACAAAGGCGCCGTCGTAGAGCAGGTCGTAGCACTGGGTATCGACACGCCCGTCGCCGAAATCACCCCGCCAGCAGTCGCCAACCAGAAAGCGCAAGGCTTCGAAGCGATCGTCGTCGGCGGCATCGCCGGCCACCGGTGAGGTGAGCAGCAGGACGCCGAGGAACGCAAGAACACGGGATGCGGCGATCATGGC
>CAZFUH010000171.1:0-8866 GCA_964522235.1 uncultured Rhodanobacteraceae bacterium | reverse complement strand
GGTGGAGGTGGTGCATGCTCGCGAATTTCGCTGCGAGGCGGTTCATGGCTCAACCGAGACTTGTCATGAAACAGGTGTGCGGGCGTTAGCTACGTCGCACCTTCGTAGATGTCGGGTCGGTAGCGTTCCATCAGCGCCTGCGGTTGCTGCGGCACTGTGAAGCCGTACTGCGCGTACAAGCCGTGCGCGTCGGCCGTCGCCAGCATGAATCGACGCAGACCTTGCAGCTGCGGATGCGCCAGCACGGTCGCCATCAGCTGCCCGCCATAGCCCTTGCCGCGGTGCGGCGGCAGCACGAAGACGTCGACCAGGTATGCGAAGGTCGTGAAATCGGAGATTACGCGAGCAAACGCTGCCTGGGCGTCGCCGATGTAGCCGCCGAAGCACAACGAGTGCCGGATCGATTTCCGGACCAGGTCGATCGGAATGCCTCTGGCCCAGGCCGACTGCTCGGAGAGAAATCGATGAATCAGACTGATGTCCAGCTCGGCCTGCTCGGTGGAGATTCGAAGTTCGCTCATGACTTGTCGAAACCTGGTGTCAACAGATTCAGCGCTGCCGCCCTTACATCCTCATCGTGCCAGAACTCGGCGAGGTACCGCAGCGCCAGCTCGCTGCGCTTGCCGTCTCGCACCTCGTGGGGTCATCATTGATTGAAGCCGGCTCCAGCGGACGGTCAGAAAGCGACGGAATGCGCATAGGCTTCGCGCAGGAACGACTTCATCGATTCGAGCTCACCCATCGTACGCAGCGTGGCGACGTGGGTTATCTGGTTCCGATCGGATGCGATCTTGACGAACAGCTCATGCTCCACCCTTCGCGGCAAATGGATGGCAAGCCGGAGCGCATCCGACTGGATGACCGCATCGGCGAAGATGCGGTTGCTGCGCAAAAGGACGTAGCGCTCGCGCGTCACAAACTCCACCGGCCCGAGCGATTGCGCGAACGTCTCCAGAGCTGCATAGAGTCTGACCACCTCCGGTGGCCTGTTGCGCAGGATGTCGGCACGGTTGCCCGTGCCGCAAGCGTGGCGCTGGTTCCTGCGCGTGAACCGGCGACTGCATACCGGGCAGGCCCACATGCTTGTCATGCTTGTCCGGCAACAGCGCCGGCCGACGGTAACGGATGCATTCGGGGTCGCTTTCCTGATTCTTCATGAACCTGCTGCTGCGGTCGCCGATCCATTCGCTGGGACGCGGCGTGCTTCTGTAGAGCCGAGCTTGCTCGACGCCGGATCGCAGGTGGAGCGAGCGGCCTGGCGGCCGCAAAGCGCAGCAAGCAGGCTGTGTAGAAACTCGTAGTCGTCGGCGATTGGGCTCCCCGTGGCCCGTCAACGGTCTTCAGCCAGGATTCCTGCGCTCTACAGGTAGAGCGTTGGAGCCGACTTGGCGGGGCTAGGTCATGGACGAGTCGGCCACGCATGCGCGTAGGGAGCGGTCGAGTCTGCCGACGAAGCCGCCATCGCCGGTGCAGGTCATGACCAGCTTGTCGGTGGCGCGGGTCATGGCGACATAGAGCAGCTTGGCTTCGGCGACCGGGTCGTCGCCGGTGCCGGGCAAACGGTCGATCGCCGGGATGAACACGCGTTCGAATTCCAGGCCCTTGGCCGAGTGCATCGACACCAGTTTGACGCTGGCCTTGCCCTCGAACAGATGCGCCTTGCTGTGCGAGTCCTTGGCCGATGTGAACGGGATGCCGTGCCGGGCCAGTTCGCGGATCACCGGGTTGGACTGGGCGCGGTGACGCCAGAGCACGGCGATCTGGTTCAGATCGCAGCCTTCGGCACGGGCGTCGTCGATCAGACTGGCGATGGTCCGGCTCTCCTGATCGAGGCTGGTGCAGCGGATCAGCTGCGGCGGGCTGCCGTGGCGACCGACGCTTTCCGGCGGGATCGCGGCTGGAGCGTCTTCGTCGCCGGGACGGTCGGCGAACAGCTCGTCGGCAAAGGCCTTGGCCACGGCCAGCACTTCGTAGGTGTTGCGGTAGTTGAGCTTGAGAATCGTCGTCCGGCCGCGGGCCTCGATGCCGACGCTGGCGAAGCTGAATCGGCGCTTCTCGGGCTTTGCATAGATCGCCTGGGCGTCGTCATAGAGCAGCAGCAGGGTGTTGGTGGCCGGATCGACCATCTGCACGATCAGACGCAGCCAGTCCGCCTCGAAGTCGTGGCCCTCGTCGATCAGCACGGCTCCGTACTGCGCCCGCGGAATGGTGCCGGCATCGACACCGGCGATCACCGCCTGGACCTGGGCGGCGAAGAATTCACTGCCGCCGGGCTCGCCGGCCGGCGCCGCGACGTGATAGGTGCGCAGCATCTGCGCGCACCAGGCGTGGAAATTGCTGATCTCGATCGGCGCCTGCGGCCGCTGCGCACCGATCACCTGGCGCAGGCGCGCGGCCAGGGTGCGATTGAAGCACAGCACCAGAACCGGTTTCCCGGTCTGCTGCGCCAGATGCAGGCAGCGGTAGCCGAGCAGCATGGTCTTGCCGGAGCCGGCGACGCCGTGAACGACGCGATGACCGTCGCCGAGCGAGCGCGCGAGCTGCTCCTGGTGCAGATCCATGACCCGGATCACGTCGGGAATATGCAAAGGATGAGCGGCCGTGAGGTGCGGATGCACGGACAGCAGATCGGCCTGCAGCGGCGGCAGTACGCGGATCTCGGGGAACAGGTGCCAGCGGATGCGCTCGATCTGGGGCCGGGTCAGGGCGTCGCGGAACTGGTAGTCGAACATCGCCCACAGGCGTTGCTGGAAGGCTTCCGGGTCGACGGTCTCGGTCATTTCGTCCTGGCAGATGACGCGGTGCTCGTCGAGGACATGGCCAAGCTCGGCGGCCTCGAACATCGCCCGGGTGATCTGGGTCAGCACGACCCCGTAGCCCCACGGGCTGACCAGTTTGCCGGCATGGGCGTGACCACCGGGATGATGCAGGAGCGGGTCGGCCTCCAGCGCCATCTTCAGTTCCAGCGCATAGGCGCGGGCCTGCAGTAACGGATTGGTGACGGTCTTCTCGCCAAAATCACCGCGCAGTACGGCCCTGGACCTGTCGATCCGGTGCAGGGTCTCGGGCTTCCAGTCCTTGACCTCGAGCACCAGCAGGCCACGGCGCGGATGCAGGATGACGTAGTCGGGTTGCCGGTGTTTCGGGCCGATCGGTATGTCGTACCAGACCAGGTAGTCGTCTTCGAGCTTGTCTTCGAGGCGATGCGCAAAGCGACGCTCGCCCGCCGTCATGCGCGGCAGGCAGGTGGTGCGGCTCGGGATCAGCGTTGCCACATCGGCATCCCTCGGAGGGAGGCGGTTCGGCGCGGTCGCGGAGTCGCAGCCGCAACGGACCGATCAAGGTCCGACGCTAGCAGCGCGCTGCCGGCGATTCAATACGGGTACGCTTGCCGGGCGAAAACGTAACACTTGTGTCTGCAGTCGCGCCGCTTCGCGCGCTCGGTCTCGGGCCAGGGCACGGGGCTGGACTGGATTGACGGAAAGTGATGCGAATCCGATTCCGGTGCGAAGCTTTTCCGACCGGGTTCTGGTCAGAAGGCAGCGGCACGGTTGGCCGGGCAGGCGTCGGGACGGTCGCGCAGGACGCTGGCGCCGAGCTGTTCCAGGCGCGCCAGGTCGAGCACGCGCAGGTCGCGGCGCTCGATCTGGAGCAGGGATTCGTCGCGAAAGCGTTTCAGCACGCGGCTGACGGTCTCCGGTGCCAGCCGCAGGTAGTTGGCGATGTCGGTGCGGCTCATGGCGAGATTGAAGCGCGTCGGCGAGAAGCCGCGACTGGCGTAGCGGCGCGACAACGAAACCAGGAATGCGGCCATGCGCTCGTCGGCGCTGAAGTCACCCGAGAGCAGGGCGGCCTTGCCGATGTCCTCGCTGAGCAGTCGGAACAGGCGATCCTGCAGATTCGGCATCCTGCCAGCCAGTTCACGCATGCGCTGGAACGAAAAGCTGCACAGCACCACCGTGTCCATCGCCACGGCATTGCACGGATAAGCATTCGGATGGATCGCATTCAGGCCGACGACCTCACCTGGCAGATAGAAGCCGAGCACCTGTTCGCGACCGGAGCGATCCAGCACATAGGTCTTGACCGAACCGGCGCGCACGGCCGAGATCGCTTCGAAACGATCGCCCTCGCGAAAGATGTGCTCGCCTTCATGAATGTGCTGCACCTCATCAACCAGCAGCGCCTGCATCTGGGCGACGGCATCGTCGTCATAGCCTTCCGAACAGCAGGCATCGGAGAACGCGCAGGTTGAGCAGAAATGCGGGCGCCGCCGGGTCGGCGCCTCGTGCGTCGCAGCCGGGTGCGGCCAGGGATCGGCAGTCATCGACTACACCCGGAGGATGTCAGGGAACGGCATGCCGGGCACGAGCCGGCGCCGACACGGCGGCCGGGACGGTCGCGCAGTCTGACGTGACGATCGCCGCGGCTCAGACCATGCTTGAGAACCGGGTCGGCGACGGTACCGGCCGATGCAGGTAGCGGTCGAAGCATGCGCAGATGATACGCAGCAACAGCCGCCCGCGCGAGGTTGCGCGCACGGCGGCGACCACCGGCTCGACCAGGCCGTCATCGACCAGGGTTTGGACGCGCGTAAGTTCTTCGTGAAAATAGTCCCGAAAATCAATATCAAAGCGCTCTTCGATGTCGATGAAGCGGACTTCGCCCTGACACATGATTGCCTGAATGACCTCGCAGCGCAGATGATCGTCCTCGTCCATGCGCAGGCCGCGCCAGACCGGCAGCCGGCCGGCATCGATCGCCTGCTCCCAGGCCGGCAGCTCGCGCGGACTCTGGCTGTAGCTGTCGCCGATCTGACTGATGGCGCTGACGCCCAGACCAATCAGGTCGCAGCCGGCATGGGTGGTATAGCCCATGAAGTTGCGATGCAATCCGCCGCGCGCCTGGGCAATGGCCAGATCGTCGCCGGGCAGGGCGAAGTGGTCCATGCCGATGTGCTGGTAGCCGGCCGCAGACAGGCGCTCGATCGCCAGTTGCAGCAGGCCGAGCTTGGCGTCCGGGCTGGGCAGCTCGGCTTCGTTGATCCGCTGTTGCGGCCGGAACAGTTGTGGCAGATGGGCGTAGCTGTAGATCGCCAGACGATCCGGTTGCGCGGCAATGACCTGATCCAGGGTGCGGCCGAAGCCGGCTGCGGTCTGCCGCGGCAGACCGTAGATCAGGTCGACGTTGACCGAGCGCAGGCCGTAGCGCCGGCAGGCGTCGATGATCGCCAGTGTCTGTTCCGGTGACTGGATGCGATTGACCGCCTGCTGGACCTCGGGATCGAAGTCCTGGATGCCGAGGCTGGCTCGATTCATGCCGATCTGGGCCAGCGCCTCGATGTCGCTGTCATCGACACTGCGCGGATCCAGTTCGATCGAGAAGTCGCGCTGTGGTGACTGGCTGAAGTTGAAATGCCGGCCCAGGTTGTCGACGACCTCGGCCAGCTCGTCGGTGGCGAGAAAATTGGGCGTGCCGCCGCCGAAGTGCAGCTGGACCACCTTGCGATCGCGGTCGAACAGCGGCGCCAGCAACTCGGCCTCCCGAGCCAGACGTTCGACATAGGGCGCGGCGCGACTGCGATCGCGGGTGATGATGCGGTTGCAGCCGCAGTAGAAGCACGGGCTGGTGCAGAACGGCACATGGACATACAGCGACAGCGGGCCCGGGATCGGATCCTCATTTGTGCGCCGCGCCGCGGCAGCCAGGTCGCCGACGCCGAATTCGGCATGGAACTGCGGCGCGGTCGGGTACGAGGTATAGCGCGGGCCGGGCCGGTCGTAGCGGCGCAACAGCTCGGCATCGAAAGCGGGAGGAGCACTCATGGCGGCCAGCCTAGGGCCTGCTCCACCGCCTTCGCCTTGATCCGGATCAAGACAACACCTGGAATCATTGCCGATCCGGCCGGCTGTCACCTTGCCACGGGTTCGCCGGTTCGCTTGCCCTCAGGCCGCCGGGCGCAGGTGCAGGATGAACTCGACGCCGCTGCCATCATCGAGATTGGCGGCGCTGGCGCGGCCGCGGTGCAGCTCGGCGATCAGCCGCACGACATGCAGCCCGAAGCCCAGGTGTACACCGGCGCCGCGTTGTTCGCGCACGCTGACCATGGAGTCGAACAGCTTGCCCGCCATCGTCGCCGGCAACGGCGGTCCGCTATTGGCGACGCACAACTCGACGCCGTCGCCGCGTTCACGCAGTGCGATCCGGACCCAGCCGTCGGGCGGGCAGAAGCTGGCGGCGTTGGCGATCAGCTTGTCCAGAGCCTGGGCAATCAGCTCCGGCGCACCGCGGAACGGCAGCGGCGTCGGCGCCAGATCCAGCAGCAACGTGCGCGGCGCCAGCAATGGCCGGTAGCCTTCGGCGCAGTCGGCGACCACGGCGCGCAGATCGAAGCCTTCGATCTCGGCCGAGGCGATCGCCTGCTCGATCCGGCTGGCTTCGCTCATCGCCCGGACCAGGGTGCCCAAACGTTCGATGCCGCCGCGCGCGCGCTCCAGATAGATGCGCGCATCAACGGCGCCGGGATCGGCTTCCAGGTTCTCCAGCGAGGTGCGCACGATCGCGATCGGGGTGTTGATCTCGTGACTGAGCTTGCCCGCCAGCCCACGCAGATAGTCGGTGTAGATGCGCACCTGATCGAGCAGACGCGCAAAGCTTCGCGACAGGTCGCCAATCTCGTCGCGCGCGTGCGATACCGGAAACTCGCGCACGTGGCCGTCGCGGTCGAGCGCGGTCTCGGTGGCGTCGCGAAGCCGTCGGATGCGGCTGCCGAGGCGGCCGGCGAACAGCAGCAGGATCACCAGCGCGGAAAGCACGGCCAGGGCGGTGATCGCGAACAGGCCGGAGAATGCTCGATCGGTCAAGCGCAGCAGGGCGTCGCTTTCGCGCTCAAGGGCGATCACGCCGCGGGTTTCGGAGCCGACGACCAGGGGCACGGCCGCGGTCAGAATCAGGCGCTGGCTGTAGCCGTCGCGACGCCATGCCGTAGCCGGTTCGCCGGCGGCGGCCCGCGCCAGTTCCGGTGCGTCGCTGCGACCGGCCCGCTCCTGTCCGCCTTGCAGCTCCGGGTCCTGCGCGAACAGCAGCCAGCGATACAGCCAGCGACGCCAGACCGGGACGGCGCCGTCGATGCGCAGGTTCGCCAGCGAGCCGGCCTGGGCCAGCAGCCAGCCGTCCCCATCGACCAGACGCACCCGCATCCCGGCTGGCAGCAGTTGCGACAGCGAACCGTCCAGGCCCGGCGAGCGTTGCAGCACGGTCCACGGTTGGCCGCCGTGGTCGAGCGCGCTGTCGTGGATGCGTATCTGATCACGTTCGTCGGCGTCCTGGACCGCGAGCGCAAGCGCGCGCAGGGCATATCCTTGCGGCAACGCGGCCTCGATCGCATAGCCGATCTCGGTTTCGCGCCAATGGCCGACCATGCGCAGCGGCGGCGGACCGCCGTCGGCATCGGTGACGATCAGCGGTCCACTGTCGGCATTTGCCGCCCGCAACACGACGATGCCCTGACGGCCGTGCAGGGTCAGCCGGACATGATCGCGGCGGGCGGCAATCGGCCAGTGGGCGTCGCCGCGCTGGCGGCTGCCGTCGATGACTTCGAGATAGAGGTGGAGCGTGTCTTCATGCTGACCCAGGCGCACGGCAAAGCCGGCGTCGGCGTCTCCGATCCGCCGCCACGCGGCGCCGACATCGTCCCAGTCGTCGGCAATGCCATCCAGCCGCGGTCGCCGCGACAAGGCCTGGGCATAGATCGACGGGCCTGCCGACGGCAGCTGGTTCGGTCGTTGCGCCAGGCCGCGTGCCAGCGCCTCGGCCGAAGCCAGCAGCGCCTGCTCCTGGCCTTCGCGCAGCACCTCGCCCATCAGGCGCAGAAACTGCCAGCCGGCCCACGGCAGCACCAGCAGGCTCAACGACAGCAACAGCAGCTTGCCGCGCAGTTTCATCGTCGCCTCGGCCGCCGCTCAGGGTCATGGCTCATGGCCGACGCCGCGGTTGCGACTGCGTGCATGCCGGCCCGCCTTCAAGGCCGCCAGCGGTAGCCGGCGCCATGCATGGTCTCGATCTCGTCGAAGCCGGCGTCCAGGGCCTCGAACTTGCGCCGGATGCGCTTGACGTGGGAAGTGACGGTGGCGTCGTCGACGACGATCTGCGCCTCACGCATCAGCTGGTCGCGATTCTTGACGTGCCCGGGGTAGCGGACCAGGGCGTGCACCATCCAGAACTCGGTGACCGTCAGCGGTACGTCGACTTCGTTCCAGGTCACGCGCATGCGTTCCAGCTCCAGGCGCAGGCCGCGCAACCGCAACACCGACTCCTTGGCGACCGGCGTGCGCAGCACGTCAAGACGCCGGAACAGTGCCTGCACGCGTGCCGTCAGCTGCGGCAGACTGATCGCCTTGCTCAGGTAATCGTCGGCGCCCAGACGCAGACCGGAGATCACGTCGAGGTCGGAATCGCGCGCGGTCAGGAACAGGATCGGCAGGGTCGGCGCTCGGGCGCGCAATTCCCGACACAGGTCGAAACCACCTTCGGCCTCGTCACCCAGACCGACGTCGATGATCACCAGGTCCGGCAGGCGTTCGGCGAACGCCGTCATCGCCGACTGCCGGTCGGCATGGTCGTGCACGGTATAGCCGTAGCGGCGCAGCGCCTCGGTGTAGTTGGCGCGGATGGCGGGCTCGTCTTCGACGATGGCGATCAGGCGGCTCATGGCGTGCAGCATAGCCGCTGCGCCGACTCCGGCGCCGCGCCCGCCCGCGTATTGCCACAACTCGTCGCTGCCATGCCCGCTGTGATCGCAGCAGGCGCCGATCGCGAGGCTGCAATGGTCACGTCCACAAGAGGAGCCGACCATGCGCCCTGAACA
>CAZFUH010000170.1:0-8910 GCA_964522235.1 uncultured Rhodanobacteraceae bacterium | reverse complement strand
ATCCTGACCGTGATGACACCGCCGGTGGTGCCGCCAGACGCCGCTTGTCCGCAGGAAGTGTCCAGCCTGATCAACCCGGTGCCGATCCAGGCGCATGACATCCACCGCGAAACCGAGCATTACGTGCAGGCTGCGACGGCGCATCCGGCACTTGCGGCCAGCGCCGAGACGGCAACACCGCAGCAGATCTACGACGCGATCAAAGAGCACCTGCATCAGACCGACCTGGAGGTCCTGGCCAGCAGGAACTATCAGATCGACCTGAGCCTGACCGGCGTCGCCAAGGATCAGGTGCCGGCCTATGCCTGGCCGCGCCTGCCCGCCGATGCCGGCAACAGTGTGCAGGTTCCGCTGTTCAGCGATCTGAAACTGCACTTCATGGGCAAGAAGCTGTCCGACGACTACCCGCAGGGGACCGATGTCGAGGGCTACTCGGCGCAGCCGGGCTACTACGTGACGCGCGTGCTCTGGGGTATCGGCGACACCGATCCGTATCTGCACGACGGCCGTGCACGCACCTTGCGCGAGGCGATCGAACTGCACGGCGCCGAAGGCAGCGACGCCGCGCCGGTGGCGCAGAAGTTCGCCGCGCTGTCGGCAGCCGACCAGCAGGCGCTGATCGACTTCCTGCAAAGCCTGCGCCTGCCGATCGCCGAGGGCGTGACCCAGCCGGAGTATGTCGGCAACTGACACCCGCCGGCCGGGGCACGCACACGCCCCGGCCCTCGATGCCATCACCGGGACCACAGCCATCATGAGTCGATCAGACAGCCACTGGAATATCGCGCATCTGCGCGAACACCTGCAGTTCGCCATCCAGCTCGAGTACTGGACCGTGCCGTTCTACATGGCGGCGATGTATTCGATCAAGGATCCGACCAGCAACGCATACAAACTGGTGCAGTCGGTGGTGTACCAGGAAATGCTGCACATCCAGCTCGCCTGCAATGTCGCCAACGCGTTCGGCACCGAGATCGATCTCGAACACGCCTTTATCGTGCCCGAATACGTCGGCCAGACCGTACCGCACCTGATGTTCAGCGACGGCGCGATCGGCCGCGATCCGTTCGATCCCGGCCAGAGCTACGAGCCCTACAGCGCCGAGATCGGTCCGCTCGACGAGGCGCGCATCAACACCATGTGCCTGATCGAATATCCCGAAGACGACATCGACGAGCCGCCGCAGTTGAACCAGGACGTCACCGAGTACAGCTCGATCGGCGAGTTCTATCGCGCCGTGCTGTTCGGCGCCACCCAGCTTGTGCCGGAGATTCGCGGCAATCACCAGCAGGTCGAGATCTTCAAGAATTTCTATCGCAAGTTTCCGACCCAGACCGTGACCTCGCCCGGCGTCGCCGGCCTGCAGCAGGTCGTCGACCTGATTCACGCGATCACCGATCAGGGCGAGGGCGTACGCCGCACCGACACCATCCCGCCGCGCTATCGCAACACCGCCGACGGCTTCAACGACGAAATGGATCACTTTGCCAAGTTCAATCTGATCAAGAACACGGTCGCGCGACCGGAATGCTACAGCGGCGTCGCCAACCCACCCGAGGGCTCCGACGGCCAGCGTGCACAGCGCATTCTGGTGCACAACTTCGAGCGCTTCCGTCGAGAAATGGTCACCCTGTTCAACGGCCGCATGCCGGACGAGTTCGGGCCGCACATGGCCACGCTCGGCGGCAACATTCTCGACTGCTGGCGCAGCGGCGCGATTCCGCGATTCTCCTGAGCTTCGAAGGCGACCGACATGTCCACATCCGATTACAGCTTCAGAGTCCATCCCGCGATCGGCTTCGCCCGGGTCGGCAACAGCCCGGACTACTTCCTGGCCCCCGAGACCGCGGCGGCGATGCCGCTGCAAGGCAAGCCCTACACCGGCGGCATTCCGATCAATGCCAGCACCGGTGAGCCGATCAAGAGTTCCGAACTGCGCGACGCCCAAGGCCGGCTGGTGCGCACGGCGCAGCGCTTTCGCATCTTCGCCTATCCACGCAGTTGCGATGGCGCCTATCCGGCACCGGAAGGACGCGAGATCAAGATCGGCGACCAGGTCGGCGGTCGCACGATCGTCGATATCGTCTGGCAAGTGCACCTGGCGAACAAGAAGGCCAATCACTACCTGCTTGAGAACCCTGACATCGGCGATCGCGACCTGTTGATCCACGGCTATCAGAACGGCAGCCTGCCGCCGCTGCGCAACCTGGAGCAGGGCATCGATCTCAACGACGTGCAGCGCCTGCGCCGGCTGGTCATCGACCCGGGTCCGCGCGCGCTGAAGGCCAGCGAACGGCGCAGTATCGCCTTCGACCGCGGTGATCCGGCCTGCTATTTCGACCAGGCCAGCGGTGCCATCAGCGAGATCCCAGACTATCCGAAGACCTTTCCGCAAGACAGCTTCCCGATGTACAACCCCTGGGGCGAGATCGACACCCTGGGCGAGATGCGCACCGACGGCGAGGGCCGGCTGATCGTGGCCGGTGGCTATGGTCGCGCCTCGTCGATCCTGCGCGACATCGGCGGCGGCCCGGCACCGTATCCGCTCGAACAACCGGTCGACAACGACGGCTGGTTCGACGACTGCTCGGATGGGCCGGTCGACGCAACCCTGGTTTTCGACGACGGTACCCGCGCCAGCGTGCACGGCGCCTGGCTCAATGTCACCGACCCGGCATTCGCACCGCAGACCCAGAATGCCGTCTCGCTCTGGGACGACGTTTACGACGCCTGGGTACGCAAGCTCGATCTGGAACCGGATCTGTACGCGCACGGTCGCTTCAACCCGGACTTCAAGCCGGCCTTTCCCGATCACATCCTGCCGTTCTTCGTCGCCGCCTCGGTGCAACGCTGGAACACCAACCTGCCGCAGTTCGCGATCCAGGCCCATGACGCCGTCGGCCGGATCCGAGCCGACGACGATCCGAGCAAGACAGTGATGGCCGGTCTGGCCTTCGTGCGCAACCCGAATCTCGACCAGCAAGGCTATCAGGGCGCACCGTTCATGCCGCTGTCGCTCGGCGACAACGGCAAGTCCTTTCTGTCGCCGCGATTGACCCAGTACTTCCTTCTGCAACAGTGGGAGCGTGGCTGCTACGAAAAGAATGCGCGACCATTGACCGAAGGCGAACGCCTGGATCGCGATACCTTGATCAACTGCCTGGGTGGCCGCTTCAGTCCTGGCATCGACATGACCTTCATCGTGCGCCAGCCTGGGCTGTACCGCGATGACTGGCGCAGCGTCGGTTGCGGTCCGTTCCGACTGCGCGCCGCCAAGCTCGACTACGCCAAGGCGAGCAAGCATCGGCCGTTTCTGACCAGCGGCTGGACGCCACTGCATCCGGAGTTTGGGGCGGTCGAACCGGGCGACAGCTCCAAGTACATGTCCGCACCCTGGCATACCGACTACAACTCCTGCGGCACTCATCAGACCGCGCCGAACCCGGCCGACAACACCCAGCCGGCACAGACCACGTTGTTCTGGTCCTGGCCGGCGCAGCGGCCGTTCGCGGTCTACACCGCCGACGATGCCAAGGGTGGCAGTCTCGACACGCAGCGATTTTCCGTACGCGGCATCGGTACCGGTTCGCCCGATCCGGCCAGCCAGGGCCGGTTCCAGCGCTACATCGACTTCGTGCACAACTGGCCCAAGGTCGGCACGATCATCCAGGCAACCCAGATCGACGATGTCAGCGGCAAGTTCAAGAACGACTGGTACCTTGAGGTGCAGAGTCAGCTCGACGACAGCAATTCGACGCTTGAGCCATGGCCGATCAACGGCCTGAAGCCGGCGCCGAACTAGGGCGGCATGATGAGCACCGTCGTCATCGTCGGCGGCGGACCGGCCGGCTGCGCTACGGCGCTGGCCCTGCATGCCTTGGGCGTCGACGGTATCACGATCGTCGAAGCCGGCCGTTACCAGCGCGAGCGCGTCGGCGAAAGCGTGCCGCCCGACATCGGCCTGTTGTTCGCGCGCTGCGGCATCAACGACGCGTTTCTCGACGAAGGCCACGAACCTTGCGTCGGAAGCTGTGCGTCCTGGGGCAGTGACGGGCTCGGCTACAACGACTTCATCGCCAACCCGCATGGCCCCGGATGGCACCTGGACCGGCGCCGGTTCGAGCGCTTCCTGGCTCGGCAGGTACGCGCGCGCGGCATCCGGCTGTTCACCAATACCCGTTTCCGCGAGGTCGAGCGCCACCAGGACGGCGGCTATACGATCACTGTCGAGGGCCCCGAGCGGGCTCGCACGCGCCTGCGCGCCGAGTGGCTGGTCGACGCCGGCGGCGTCCAGGCCTTGCTCGCGACCCGGCTCGGCGCACGCAAGCGCATCCACGACCAACTGGTCGTGGCCTCGGCATTCCTGGATCTGAGCGACAACGGTGGCTTCAGCCGGCTGACCATGCTCGAAGCCGTCGAATATGGCTGGTGGTACGCCGCACGCCTGCCCGACGGCCGGCTGATCGTTGCTGTCGCCAGCGACGCACCGACGCTCAAGGCCATGCGTCTGAACGAGCCTGAAGGCTGGGCCCTGCACCTGCATGACACCCGCCACCTGGCCACGGCTCTGCGCAGCGCCAGTTGGCCCGAGCCGAAGCTGACGATCGGTCTTGCCGCCAGTTCGATCCTGGAGCCATGTGCTGGCGCCCACTGGCTGGCCGTCGGCGATGCCGCTTCGTGCTACGACCCGATTTCGGCCCAGGGCATCCACAAGGCTTTCGCAACCGGCGTCGCCGCCGCCGATGCAATCGCCGCACAACGGGCTGGCGACCCAGAGGCCATCAGTGCCTACCAGCGCCGGGTTCGCCAGCAGTTCGACGACTACCTGCGCAACCGTCGCTACTTCTACGACCTCGAACGGCGGTGGCCGTCTGCGTCGTTTTGGCAGTGCCGAAGTCGTACAAGTGAGAAGATGGTGCCGCTGAAGGCTCCTTAGAGTGGGTGTGGCCAGCACTCGCTGCGCGAGGACCGCCGATTCGGGTGCGAACCCAACTTCAGCCCAGAATCGAAGCCACGATCCACAGTTGCATCGGATTTCTGGCGAGCAGGGTGAATACGATCGAGCGTCTAGGCATTGGCGTAGGATTGTACGCGCGCCGGGAGGTTGGGCGGACTTCGGCACGCGCTGGGTGGACAATGATCGACGAGATCGAGCAGACAAGAGGGAATCGTGTGGCTGATGCAACCCTGCCGGTGCCGAGCGCTGTCCATGGTTTCGACGGCGCTCGCGCGTTTGCGCTTCCAGGTCTGATTGCATGTGTGCTGCTGGTCGTCGCGGTCGAAGCGCGGGCTCGTTGCATGTCGCTGAGCATGGAGCGGCGTGGCGCCGAGTACGAGCTCGCGCATGCCAGTCAGGTCTTCGTCGGCCGCTTGCTGCGCGTCTGGCGGCAACCGCCGGTCGAGGTCGAGTCCGAGCCGACGTGCCGGGATGAAGCATGCCTGGAGGTGATGGTTGTGCTGTCGGGCTCCGGACCGTCGCCGTGGCTGGGTGAGTTTCAGGTCGAGCGGCGCTACAAGGGCGAGCCGTCACGGCGCCAGATCGTCCGCATTCGCGATGATCTACGGCCACGACAACGGTATCTGGTCTATGTCGATCACCGCGATGGCGAATTGGTTGCCGATGGTGGTTGCGAGGGACGGGCCTTTCCAGTGGGCACCGGAACCAGAGAGCATCTGGCCTACCTGGAGTCGCTGCCGCCGGCAGGCCGAGGCGGTTTCGTCGAAGTGAGCTACTTCGCGGCAGACGGGACGTCGTTGCCGGAACGAACGCTGGCGTTCACCGGCGCCGACGACACCATCGAGCGGGTCCCCGGTGTCGGCGGCAAGGTCCGATCCGAAGCCTGGCCTGCGGGCCGCTATCGTCTGCTGTCGCCGCCACCGGAAGGCTATCGCCATGTCTGTGCCCCCGAAGCCTGCGATGCTCTGGTTGTGCAGGATCGCGTGGTCAATGCCTGGCGGATCCAGTTGCAAGCGCTGGCTCAGGTCCGGATCGTGCTACTCGATGGCGAAGGCGCGCCGGTCGATGTCGAGGCCGAGTTTGAACTGCTCGATGCCGATCGCGAAACGCCGGTCGATTTCGTGCGTGCGCCGGTGAACCGTCCGGACGACTCGGTGCAGATTCGCGGTTCGCTACCGCCCGGCCGGGTCGTGCCAGCGTTGGTCATCAGTGAGATTTCGGAACCACAGGCCGGTATCAACTCGCGGCTGACGCGGCGGCAACGCTGGTTCAGTGCTGGCGCCAGCTTCGAGAACGCGCCGGTACAAGAGCTGCGTCCCGGCGACAACGAAGTCGAGTTCGTGCTTCCCGCCGAGTTGCAACCGGTGACCGTAGAACTGCAACTGCATGGGCTGGATGCCAGCAACGGATGGCAATGGGTGCACCGATCCCTGTTCGGCTGGGTCGAGCCGGATCGGTATCCGATGCAGCGCCAACATATCTTCACTTGCCAAGACCTGAAGGCCGGGCCATGCCAGCATCGCTTCGCCGCGATTCCCGGCCAAACCTGGGCATTGAGCGCCCTGCGCCATCGGGTCCAGGCGACCGGTGCCCGTGACTGGCCGCTGCGGATCACCACGTCCGAACGGGTCGTTCTGCAATGGCAGCTCGCTGATTGAGGGGTCTGCGCCGGTGCATCACGATACTTCACGGTATCGGCGGTTCGGCATCGCGCCATGGCATCTGTGCCGGTCGTCAATGATGCCCATGGTCGCGGCGGGCGCGCGGCAGCTCCGGCGCCGACTCGGCGCTGCGTGGCTTGCCGCGCCGGACCGGTTCGCCAAAGTCGGGGTCAGCGCTGATCCTGTGCGCGACCTCGCCTTCAGGGTGGCGGTACCAGCCGGGATCGGAATAATCGCCGCGCGGCTGCTCGTCCCGCACCTTGATCACCGTGAACATGCCACCCATCTCCAGGTTTCCGAACGGGCCCTTGCCCGCCATCATCGCCAGGGTGTTGTCCGGGCCAGGCATGTGGCCCATGTCGACATGGTCCTGATGCTCGGCCATGCCGTGCTCGCCCATCGCCATATAGCCGGGCAGCATGCGCCGGATTCGTTCCTCGACACCGCCCTGGTCGACGCCGAGCGTGTTCGGAATCTCGTGACCCATCGGCCCCATGACGTGATGAGCCATGTGGCAGTGAAACGCCCAGTCGCCGGGCACGGCGGTGAACTCGAGATCGCGCATCTGGCCGACGCCGACAATCTCGGTGACCTCCTTGCGCCACTGGCTGCGCGGCAGGCGACCACCGTCGCCGCCGGTGACATCGAACTGTACGCCATGCATGTGGATCGGGTGGTTCCACATCGACAAGTTGCCGATGCGCACGCGCACGCGCTCGCCGCTGCGCGCGACCATGGCATCGATGTACGGGAACACCCGCGAATTGAACGTCCACAGGTCGAAGTCCTGCAGCACCGAAGGGTCCGGTCGTGACGTGCCCGGGTGCAGGGCCCAGTTGTGCAGGATCAGCGCGTAGTCGCGATCGATGCGTCGCGGTTCGCCGGAGCGCGGATGGATGATGAACAGGCCCATCATGCCCATCGCCATCTGCACCATCTCGTCGGCGTGCGGGTGGTACATGTGGGTGCCGTGCTGGCGCAGCCTGAACTCGTAGACGAAGGTCTCGCCAGGCTGGATGTGCGGCTGGGTCAGACCGCCGACGCCGTCCATGCCCGACGGTAGCAGCAGGCCGTGCCAATGGATCGTGGTGTGTTCCGGCAGCCGGTTGGTGACAAAGATCCGGACCCGGTCCCCCTCAACCGCCTCGATCGTCGGGCCGGGCGTGGTGCCGTTGTAGCCCCAGCAGACCGCGCGCGAGCCGGGCGCGAACTCGTGCTCCACCGCTTCGGCGACCAGGTGGTACTCCTTCACCCCATCGCGGATACGCGGCGGCAGCGTCCAGCCATTGAGGCTGCGCACCGGCGTATAGCCATCAGCGTGCGCGACTTGCGCGTCAGTACCCCGACCGCCTTCCTGCGCTCGTACCACGGCAGGCGCGAGCGCGGCCGCGCTGGCGCTCAGGAGCAAGTCGCGTCGATTGATCGTCATTCCGAAGGTCTCCTACACGTTCTTGAACCCGCACCAGCATTCACCCGACCAGGGCTGCGGGCTGAGGGCTGAGGGGTCAGAAAGGCGCTGCCACTTCTGAGCCCGCAGCGGTGCTGACCAGCCTTGATTTCGTCAATGATGCCCATGGTGATCGTGGGCGCCGTCGCTTTCCGGCCTTACAATCTCGTCGATCGTCGGTGTGAGCCGCTCGGGCGCGGGTCCAGGCAGCGGGCCACCGAGGGCCAGTTCGAGTTCGGCGCGGGCGATCCAGTAGTCGCGAATGGCCTCGAAATACTGCTGGTAGGTATCGAACTGCGCCTTCCGCGCCTCGAGCAGCTCGAACACGCCGATCAGCATGTAGTTGTAGCGCTCCAGCTCGCGCGTGACGATGTCCTGCTGCTGCGGGATCAAGGCGCTGTGGTAACTGTCGATGATCTCGACCAGCGTCGCCAGCCGCGCCGTGCCCACCCGCAGTTCGCGCTCGATCGAAAGCTCCATCGCCTCGATTTGCTGCAGCGCCAGCTCGTGTCTGGCATCGGCTCGGCCGATCCCGGCCTGACCCTGGCTGAACAGCGGTAGCTCGAGTGCCAGCGCCGCGCCGTTGCGGAGGCCATCGTCTTCGCGCTCATGCTCCAACTCCAGCTCGAGCGCGCCGAACCAGCGCGTGCCACGGGCCAGTCGCTGGCCGGACGCCGCCGCTTCCAGCTGCAAGCGGGCCGCGCGCAGATCGGCCCGCTGACTGCGCGCCTGGGTCAGCAGCTCACCAACATCCCATTCCCCTGTCGGCGGCAGCGCCAGCTGCTCGGGCAGCGACCAGCGATTGCTGCGCCCGGCCAGGCCGAGCCGCTCGGCCAGCTTCATGC
>CAZFUH010000169.1:0-8919 GCA_964522235.1 uncultured Rhodanobacteraceae bacterium | reverse complement strand
TTCGATCGCTTCGGGCTGCATGGCCAGAATCTCGTCGACACTCAGCTCGTCCATCGCCCGACCTCGTCTGCCGTCGCAGCCATGCGCTGCCGCCGGCAAGAGTAGCGGTCTCGCCGACGACGGAAAACACCGCCGTCGGGCCAAGGCTGATCTGATCAAGCTGCATGCGCCGCATGCCTTGGCTGCTCGATTCCTTCCTCGGCCAGCGCAGCAGCCTGGTCCGCTGCGGCACCCGGCGGCCGAAGCATCACATCCGGCACGCGCTTCGGCGCCGTATCCTCCGATGCCGCGGCGGCGATCGCCTCGTCGGTGAGACGTGGCAACCAGCATTGCTCCTGCCAGCGAGCATAGCTCTCGCTGGCCAGGTAGGCGCGAAAATCCACGTCCTTGCAGGTGTCCAGGCTGTAGTCGGGACGGCCTTCGGCAAGCATCGCGCACATCGCCCGCAACAACGGCAGCGAGGCAATCCAATCCTCGACAAACAGGAACTGGCCGACCTGGTTGACCTCAAGAAAATGAGCTTCGCCATCGCGGTCGACGACCATGTCGATCGCACCGTAGACCAGGCCGAGGCGCACCATCAAATCCTTGATCTTTGCTTCCAGCGCCGCCGGCAAGGTGCAGGCCTGCGCACGCACGCCGTCCTCCGCAACCGGTCGCCAGTCGACAAAGGCGCCGCCCGAGCCATCGTCGATGCGCACCGTGAAGATGCGATCGCCGATCACGGTCACACGCAGGTCGCAGGTCTTGTCGACATAGGCCTGGTAGATGCCTGGGCACAAGGCCAGCGCCTCGTCCTTGAGATCGTCGCTGCCTTCGATGATGCCGGCCGGGGTGTCGAACACGGCGCCGCTTTCGCTGTCGCGCCAGGCATGTGGGCGAAACGGTTTGTAGATCGTCCGCGACTGGCCAGCAATGAAACGGCGGATTCGTGCCGGATCGTTCGATACCAGGGTCGCCGGAAAGCGCATGCCACAGGCAGCGGCGTGGTGCAGCTGCACCAGCTTGTTCTCGGCCCGACGCGAGGCATCCGGCGTATTGATCCAGAAGGTATCCTGGAGCACGTCATGCAAGGCCAGGACATTGGTCTGGAACAGCTGCCATTCGGTCTGGACGAAAGCCAGATCGCCCGGCTGCACAGCGGAGAACTCCGTGCGGAGGCGCGGCCAACGGTGCCAGATCGAAGCGAAACGCGAGCCATCCAGCCCGTCCTGGAACTGCCAGGGTGCACCGCCAACGGATTGAACAGATACCGTCCCGATCGCGTCATCCGCGAGCGAGGCCGAGTGCGGCCAGACCGGCCGGAGACCATGGCGTTCCAGACCCCAGCACACCGCCGAGGCATTGACGTCGTACGAGGGCGAGAGGATCAGCGGCTGCTTGCGCATGATGGCATCGAGTCCTTGACTTGAAGGGCGCGCGCCCCGGTACCGGGGCGCGCGCTTTTTTGAGACGTGTTGGCGTGTCAGTGATGCTGATCCCAATCACCGGTCTGGATCGGATTGCAGCCGGAGCGCGAATAAAACCCACAGAACGCGCCGGTGATCCGGGCGACCTCTTCGTTCGAGAGCTCACGTGCCATCGTCCGAGCCAGCGGGCGCAGGGTCTCGTTGTCGTTGAGCTTGTTGATCTTGTCGTTCATGGTTGAATCACCTTATGCTTGATGCCGGGCTGTTCGACCCGCCCGGCTTGGGTCATCGGCGGCCAATGCCGCCCAACGCTATCCGGCGGCGGCCAACGATGGAGCGCGCTCCGGTGTGGCTGCCGCGAGTGGTACTTCTTCGACCCGGCCCTGGGCCAGCGCGATCACACGATCGGCGCTGGCGATGGTCTCGCGCCGGTGGGCAATGACGATACGGGTGATGTCGAGGCCGGCGATGCGGCGGTTGATCTCGCGCTCACGTTCGACATCCAGATGACTGGTGGCCTCGTCCAGCAGCAGAAGCCGCGGCCGCCGAAACAGGGCGCGAGCGAGCAGCACGCGTTGCTTCTGCCCGCCCGACAACACCGACCCCATGTCGCCGACCAGGCTCTCATAGCCCATCGGCATGGCGAGAATGTCGTCGTGTACGGCGGCCGCGCGCGCGGCAGCCACGATGTCTTCGAGGTTTGCGGCTGGATCGAAGAAGGCGATGTTGTCGGCCAACGATCCCGCGAACAGGCTGTCTTCCTGCATCACGCAGCCGAACAGGTCGCGATACGCCGCGAGGCCATAGCGGGCGATGTCGATGCCGCCGATGAGGATCCTGCCTTCAGTGGGTTTGAGCAGACCCAGGATGAGTTTCGCCAAGGTCGTCTTGCCGCAGCCCGATGGCCCGACGATCGCCACGCTCTCGCCGGCGCGAATGCGGCAGCTCAGGTTGCGCAGTACCCACGGTTCGTCCTCGGCATAGCGGAAACCCAGGTTCTCAAGCTCGATCTCGGGTTTGACTGGTGGGCCGTTGTAGTCGGCGTGGAGATCGGCCTCGGGCGGCTCCAGTGCGATGTCCGAGATGCGTTCGCCATGCAAGACCAGCATGCGCAGATCGACGAGACGATCGATCAGTGCGCTGGCGCGCTGAGAGAACACTTCGGCATAGGCGACGAAGACCACCATCATGCCGGCACTGAAACGTCCCTCCAGAACCAGCCAGGCACCGATCCAGATCAGAGCCACCCGCTGCAGACCGAAGATGAGCCGCGACAACGCGGTAAAACTCGAGGTCACACGCTGGATCGCCGCGTCGCGATTGGCGACCTCGACGCAGGTATTGGTGACCCGGCTGCGACGCTCGTCCTGGCGGTTGCCCAGCTTGACGCTGATCGCGCCACGCATCGACTCCAGCATCTGGCTGTGTTGGCGGGCGACGTGCACCAGGCGCTCTTCATTGAGCCCACGCAGACGACGGTAGCCGATCCAGCGCAACGCGCTGTACAGCGCAAACGTGGCGACCACGAGCACGGTCAAGGGCGCGCTATACAGTGACAAGACCGCCAGTACCAGGACCACGGTCAGACCGTCGAGCAAGGCCTCGACAAAGCTGCTCGACAATGTGTGCTTGATCTCGCCGACGGAATGGAAACGCGACATGATCTCGCCGACCTGACGCTTCTCGAAGAAGGCCAGCGGCAGCCGCATCAGATGACCGAACAGGTTGCTGGTCCATTGCGACGCCAGCGACGCGCCGATGCCGGCCACCAGCCAACCGCGCATCGCGAGCACGGCCGACTGAAACAGCACGACGAAGGTGAAACCGACGCCAAGCAAGGTCAGCAGGCTGAGGTCGGCGGCAACCAGGACGACGTCAAGCACCCATTGCATCGCCAGCGGCAAGGCCAGCGTCAGCAACTCCAGGGCCAGCGCGAGAACGAGCACCTGAATCACGGCCGGACGCAGCCCGAGGATGTGCCCGGTCAAGCGCCGGATCGACAACCGGCGGCGATCACTGATCGGTGAGAAATCGGCGGCTGGACGCAATTCCAGGGCGATGCCGCTGAGGCTGCGCGAAACCTCGGCCATCGTTACGAAGCGGGCGCCGCGTGCAGGATCGTGGATCTCGATGCCTTTGCCGGTGACCCGCTTCAACACCACGAAATGATTGAGGTTCCAATGCAGAACACAGGGCAACGCCAAGCCCTTCAGGTGCTCCAGCTCGATCCGCAGCGGTCGTGAGTCCAGCGACAAACGCGCCGCGATGCTCATGATTGACGCCAGGCTGGCGCCTTTCAGCGAAGCCGGAAAACGTTGTCGAAGGCACGCCAGATCAACATCATGACCGTGGTATCTGGCAATCATGGCGACACAGGCGAGACCGCATTCGGCCAACTCGGACTGCTGGATGACCGGCATGCGACGCGAAGTGGGCATGGTCGCGATCGTCATTGCCGACCTGCCACCGGCTCACGGACGCCGATTGCCAACTGGTACAACCGACGCCGCTCAAGCATGAATTCGGCCTCGACCTGCATGCCACTGCGCAACGGCAGCTCGGCCCCAGTCGAGGCAACGCTTTGCCGGTCGAGCTGCACCAGAACCCGGAACGCCGCGCCGGATGGCCGGGCTCCCGACATCGCAGCCACCTCCTCCGGTGCCAATGCGGTGTCGGCGATCGACAACACACGTCCGTACTGATGACCAAACTGCCGGAACGGGAACGACCGGTAGCGCATGGTGACCCGCATGCCGGGTGCCAACTGAGCGACGGCATCCGACGACAACCAGAATTCGGCGTGCAGGTACGCGTCGTGCGGCACCAGGTTCAACAGCCGCTGCCCGACCGGCACCGACTGGCCTGCGGCCACGGCGACGCTGGCAACAACGCCGTCCGCGGCTGCACGCAGCACGCGCGCGCGGTGCTGTTCGTCCGCAACTCGCACCACCCCCTGGCCGCGGCGTACAGTTTCGCCTTCGTGCACCAATACATGCATCACCACGCCGGACTCAGGCGCGAGCACCGGATTCAGGCTGTCACGCAGCACCAGCCGACCATCGGCGCGCTCGCTTCGAGTATGCTCACCGAGTGCCGCAAACGCAGCCAGGCCGAGTATGAACGCCGCCGCCAGCAGCGCCATCGGCCAGGCCATGCGGGCCCGCGTCAGGTCGATTGCGCCGAGGAAATCCTCGCGCCGTGCTGTCAGTGCCTCGGTCCGGAACAGGTCCATATCGTCCTTCGTCGCTAGCCACGCCCGCTGCGAAGCTCTAGCATTCTTCGTAGATCGTGAGGGCGTTCGCAGCGTTCGCCACTTGAAGGCCCTCGATGGAGGACGCGGCGTGCGGCGGGAAACCCTGTCACTCGCAGAGGGGTGCGACTCGCTCCAGCAATGAAGTCACCACTTCCGGTCCACAGAGCACCTTTGCCATGAGCCAAGAGTTGACCGACCTGCTGCACCGCTGGCGCGATGGCGACAAGGCGGCCGAGAGCGCTGCGTTCGACGAGATCTACCCGATCCTGCGTGCGCTGGCGCACAAGCAGATGGCGCAATCCCGGAGCTACACCCTGCAGCCAACCGAACTCGCGCACGAGGCCTACCTCAAACTTGCCGAACAAAGACGCGTGAACTGGCAGGATCGCGGCCACTTCCTCGCCATTGCCGCACGCATCGTGCGCCGGGTAGTGATCGACTATCTGCGCGAGCGGCAGGCTCTGAAACGCGGCAGCAGCGAGCAAAAAGTGTCGCTGGATGTGCTCAGCGATTCCGATGCACCGGCCGCCGCCGACAGCTTCGACTGGCTACGTCTGGACAAGGTGCTGGAGGAACTGGAACGCTTCGATCCCGAAGGCGCCCGACTGGTCGAGCAACGCTATTTCGCCGGCCTGTCGGTACCAGCCATCGCCGAGGCATGGCAGGTCTCGGAATCGACCATCGCCCGGCAGTGGCGCGCGACCCGCGCCTGGCTCGAACACCGGCTGGCCGATGCCAGCCCATAGCCGCCATGGTGCCGGGCTGACAGGCGTAGGCCGCGCTTTACGCGTCCTGGGTTCATGCACACGCCGGTCATGACATCGGCCCGCTGGCAGCGGGCCAAGCTGTTGTTTGAGCAAGCGCTGGCGCTGCCGATCGACGCACGCGCGGCCTGGCTGGCCGATGCTGCCGACGACGAAACCCTGTGCCGGACTGTGCTCTGCATGCTCGAAGCCGACCAGGCTGCCGGCCCTGAGCCGCTGCCGGCCACAGCCCTGTTGGAAGACCGGATGGACGCCTGGCCACCTGGCCGGCGCATCGGCCCCTATTTGATCGAGCACCCGCTTGGGCGGGGCGGCATGGGCGAGGTCTACCTGGCTCGGCGCGACGATGGCACCGTGCAGCAACAGGTCGCAATCAAGCGCCTGCGCCAGGATGCATCCCACCCGGACTTGCGACGCCGCTTCCTCGCCGAGCGACGCATCCTGGCGCGACTGGAGCACCCGCATATCGCCCGCTTTCTGGATGCCGGCGCCGATGACGATGGCCGGCCGTACGCAGTCATGGAATATGTGTGCGGTGAGCCGATCACGACCTACGTGGAATCACACCAGCTCGATATCGACGCCACCCTGGCACTGTTCATCAAGGTTGTCGACGCGGTCAGCCACGCCCATGGCCAATTGATCGCGCATCGCGACATCAAACCGGGCAACGTGCTGGTCGATGCCCACGGCGAACCGCGACTGCTCGACTTCGGCATCGCCAAGCCATTGAGCGATCTCGACGACAGCGAACACAACGAGCACACCGCGTTTGAATTGCGCTGTTTTTCGTTGCGTCATGCCGCGCCGGAACAGCTCCGACCAGGTCCGGTAACCACCGCCTGCGATATCTATGCCCTTGGCGCTCTGCTCTACGAGCTGTTGGCCGGGCAGCCGCCACTGCAACTGGAGGGTCTCAGCTACGGCGAAGCCGAGCGCGTCGTGATCGAGCGTGAACCAGCCGCGCCGAGCCGGGTGCTGCTGTCAGCGCTTCGACATGCTCGCGCGCGACGCGTGCGCGGCGACCTCGACCGCATCGTTCTGCACGCACTGGAAAAATCCCCGCAGCATCGCTATTCATCGGCCGAGGCGATGGCCGCGGACCTGCGTCGGGTATTGAGCCTGCGGCCGATCTCGCTGCGCGCGCCACACCGCTGGTACCGGTTTTCGCGCTTCCTCAGGCGCAACTGGCTCGCCGTTGGTCTCGGCAGCACGACCGCCCTGGTATTGCTCGCCGGTACCATTCTGATCCTGGTCCAGGCACGAACCATCGCCGAACGCCACCAGGCCGCCGTCAACGCCCAGCGCAGCTCCGAGGCGATCGCGGACCTGCTGCTGGAGGCGTTTGATGGCGCCGACCCGACGCGCAGCCGTGGCGAACGGGTGTCCGCACGCGAAGTGCTCGACATCGCCGCCTTGCGCCTGCGCAACCGCAACGACCTCGATCCGCGCAGTGCGATCGAACTCAATAGCCGACTTTCCGAGGTCCTGCTCATGGTCGCCGGTCATGACAGTGCCCAGGCCGCCGCCGAACGGGCGGTCGCGTTCCTGGACGACAACCAATCCGGCGAACTCGCGGTCAAGGCCTGGGTCGCTCTTGCCCGTACCGGCCTGGCGCGGCTGGATTTCGAGGCCGCTGAGGCAGCACTGGCGTCGGCCGAGCTAAGCTTCGCCAGCAACCACTTCGATAGTGATGCCGGGCGGGTCGAAGCTGAAGTCGCTGTCGGACTGATGCGTGTCGCACTGCTGGCGGCGCGCGGGCAGCAGATCGAGGCGAAGGATCGGGCCAGCGACCTGTATGAGCATGCCCGGCGCGAACTCGATGATGGTCATCGCCTGCTTTACGAAGCTGGCGCGACACTGGCTGAACGCCTTGCCGCAACCGGTCAGCTCGACGCCGCAACGACACACGCCGAGGCGTTGCTGCCTCGGATCGACCCCGCCGAGCTGGACACGATTGGACGGCGCCTGCTCTCGGTGCTGGCTCGTGCTCTGCGAACCCAGGAGCGGCACGTAGAAGGCTTTGACATCCAGCAACGCCTGCTGCGTGGTGCCGAAGCAATGTTCGGGCCTAGTCATCCAATCTACGCGCGCAACCTGACCGCCAATGCCGACAGCGCCGAGCGCATCGGCCGCAGTGATCTCGCCGACACGTATTTCCGCCAGGCCATTGCGCTGATGGAAGCACAGGCAGCGGGAGAGTCCAATACCGCGCTGGCGCTGACTCTCAACAATTTCGCCTCGTTTCTGATTCGTCGCGACGGTCCGTCGGACGAAGCCGAGACGGCTTCCCGGCGCGCGCTGGCTTCGATCGACGCGGCCCTGCCCGAGGCACATCCGAATCGAGGTTTCATGCGCCTGTCGCTCGGCCACATCCTGCTCGTCAATGGCCGTCACAGCGAGGCCGTTCAGATGCTGGAAGAGGCCGACCAGCGTTTCGCCGCGCTTGACGCTGGGCCACGCACGGCCTTGCCGCGTGCTCAGGTTCACGTTCGTCTTGCGGCGGCCCGGCTGGCCCTGGGCCAGATCGAAGCCGCACACCGGAATCTTGCCGTAGCCCAGGCGCGCAAGACCGAAATACTGCCACCGTTGACGCTCGACGACGAATCGATCGAGCTGATCAACACAATCACTGGACAACTCGAAGCATCGTCCGGGCCGAAAACCCGCCCGCCGCCACCAGACCCAGGAGAATCCTGATGAATCGTATTGGTAATCTCGCCGCATTCGCACTCACAGTCTTCGCGACAACGTCGGCATCGACGCTTTCGGCTAGCCCGGTGCACTGCGATTTTACCGAAGCCCCCGTAGATCCGGACGGCCTCGGCTACAGTTGCGAGCTGGTTCAAGGATACGGACCGTTCCTCTTCGGCCCGCAAGTGCATTGGGAAGACGTGCCGGGAGACGAGGAATTTTTTGACATGCTCCAGTTCAACCTGTCGCCCGAGCTCGGAGTAATCAAGGGATCAGTACCCCGTACCGCCACGCTCGTTCGCTATCGCATCGGGGACGAAACAATCGCACCGAACGACCAACTGATCGAAGTTCTTGTCGTTCAAGACGAAGGGCGCTGGCAGTTGCAGGTTGTCGAGAGACCAGCGGAAAACCTGGACGACAGTCGCAAAATCGCCACGTTCGCGTTCGAAGCGAATGAAGCCGGAGGAGTCGGCCAAACTTTGCCGGTGACCGTGCTTTTGACGCATGGCATGGCCCCGACGCATGATGCCGCCGACATGTGGTCCAAACTAACGGTTCAATTCCGATCCGGATACGGACCTTTCGGCCCAGTGACGCCGGCGAAATTCCCAAAGCATTCGCGTATGCGATTGCGCAGCATCGGTGACCTGGAACGACAGAACATGCCGAGGGACGGCCTGCTTAGGGTCTACTTCGACCCATTTTGATGCCTCGCCCGCCGACCCGCCATTGCCCGAGGGACTAGCCCGCATTATTCGTGAACGTTCGTCGCGAGGTCGTCGAGACGCCGCTGGGA
>CAZFUH010000168.1:0-9059 GCA_964522235.1 uncultured Rhodanobacteraceae bacterium | reverse complement strand
TCGCGCAGCAGGTCGAGCGTATGGTCCTGGTCGTCCACGCGTACGTCGAACAGGTAGCCGTGCTGCTGGTGCAACCGCGCCAGCGCGGCCACGAACCAGGTTTCCAGCGAGTCGTCGTTGACGGCAATCGCGATCGTTCGTGCCGACACCGACACCGACGCGCTCGCTTCCGGCAGAAAGTCGGCCAGTGCCTCGGCTTCCAGCGCCTGCATCGGTCGTACCCGGCTGAGCAGCCGCTTGCCGGCCGGCGTCGGCCGGCAGGGTGCCTGGCGCACGACCAGGACCTGGCCGAGGCGGTCCTCCAGCGCCTTGATCCGTTGCGACACCGCCGAGGGCGTGACTGACAGGCGTTGTGCCGCGGCGTCGAAACTGCCTTCCTCGAGCACGGCGGCGAACGCGGCAAGTTGCGGATGAATCAGATCCATGTCCTGGCCCAAGATTAGATTTTCTTAGCAGTCTAAAGAATATTTAGCTGGCCTGATTCACTGCGCAAGCGCAGGCTGACGCTCTGAGTTCAGGATTTCGCCATGCTTCTTGCTGCCGCGATCGCCGGCTTTGCCGCCAGTGCCGGGCTGATCATTGCCATCGGTTCCCAGAATGCCTTCATTCTGCGCCAGGGCCTGCAGCGTCGGCACGTCGGCCTGGTGGTCGCCATCTGCATGTTCGGCGACATCGGCCTGATTCTGTCCGGCATCGCCGGCATCGGCACGCTGGCCCGGCAATGGCCGTGGCTGATGGATGCCTTGCGCTTCGGTGGCGCCACCTTTCTCGGTGTCTATGGCCTGATGGCGGCGCTGCGGGCCTGGCGCGGGGCCGCAGCGCTGGCGCCGGGCGCGGGCGTCGAGTCGGGCTGGCGACGCGCGATGCTGACCGCTCTCGCATTCACGTTTCTCAACCCGCACGTCTACCTCGACACCATGGTCCTGCTCGGCACGCTGTCGACACGCTACCCTGGGCTGGCGCGTTGGGCGTTCGCCGCCGGCGCCTGCGCTGCCAGTGTGCTGTGGTTTCTGAGTCTGGGCTACGGTGCGCGCCTGTTGCTGCCGGTGTTCCGCAAGCCGATGGCGTGGCGCATCCTGGATGCCGTGATCGCGACATTCATGCTGGTGCTGTGCCTGCTCCTGCTGCTGCGTCCGCTGAACTGAGCGTCGGGGCCAGCGGTGTCACGACCGTTGCCCCTGCTCGGATCTCCGGCACGTTCTCCTGCTTGCGGCAAGCGGTCAGCGATTCAGACACGGGCGTGGGTCAGCGCAACGGCCAACTCACTGGAATGCGATCGGTGTCACCTTGTAGTTCAGCGCGCTGGTGGTACCGCAGGTCACGTCGAGCGTGACGCCGGTAATCCGCGAGGCCATGGCCGAAGCGAGAAACACCGCGGCATCGGCAATGTCGGCCATCAGCGGCAGCGTCTTGAGCATGGTGTCATCGTTCAGCTTGGCGACGAAATCGGCTGCCCGGTCGCCACCTTGCTCGATGGCTTGCCGGAACACGCGGGAATCCGGCGACCCGGCGGAACGGATGTTCACGACACGGACGCCGTGTGGGCCCAGCTCGCTTGCCAGATTGCGCGACAGGCTTTCGATCGCGCAGCACGCCGGCCCGAAACCGCCGACATTGGGGTAGCCGATCCCGCCCGGCGTTGCCGTCAGCGACAGGATCACGCCACTGCCCTGCCGCACCATGTGCCGGCCGGCAGCGGTGGCGGTAATGAACAGCGACTGCATCGCGATCTGCACCGGACGCAGGAAATCGTCGAGCGCCATGTCGACCAGGGGAAGGTCCTGTGTGTCCTGCAGGCCGATGGCGTTGAACGAGATGTCGAGCGCGCCATGGTCACGGACGATGCCGTCCAGGTACTGCTGAACGGCTGGCGCGTCGAGCGCGTCCAACTGGGCCGTGTGCGCCTTGCCGCCGGCGTCGCGGATCTGCGCCGCGACGGCCGCCACGGAAGTCAGATTCTGGCCGCTGAGCATCAATACGGCCCCTTCGCGTGCAAAGGCGCGTGCCACGGCACCGCCCAGCGAGCCGCCAGCACCGTGGATGGCGGCGATCCTGTCCTTGAGCAACATCCCGATTTTCCTCGTCGATACGGCGCGCGTTGAGGTCGACAACCGCACAGGCCGCGATCGCGCCCATCGCCGGCCTTGCAATCTGGTCGCCCGGGAAAGCGGGGAATCGACACCGGCCCAACGGGGCCGGCCGAATGGCGTCAGGTTCACTTCACCGCCCAGGATTTCCGGGCCGACAGTGAACTTGGCGCCGTGTGGCAGCAACCGATCGATCGATGACCTTCGTGACTGCCTGTGCGCACCACACTAGCCGGCCATGAGCCTCCGCGGCGCCAGGCACGATCAACGCGATCGATCCATTTCGAAGCCGTCTGCAAAGATGATTTCGGCGGCCAGATTGCTGAGGCTGAACCCCACGGCAGCGCTGCTGCCGACGCTGGAGGCTGTGACAACATACTCTCCAGTCGCTCCATTGGCCGCCACGTCAAGGCTGGCCTGGCCATCCGTGATCGTCACCACGGCGGTCGGCGTGGCGAGGCTGGCGCCCGTATCGGGTGCCGCGAAGCGCACCTGCCCTCCGTTCACCGGTTCCCCGAACGCACTGTCGACAGTCACAACCAGTGGCGCGTCGAACGCGGTTCCGACGGCGGTGGCCTGGCCGCTGCCTTCGCTCGCCGTGAGCACAAACCCGCGCGACTCGAACGCACCGATGTCGCAGAGCCCGCCCTGCGGCCGCGCAATGCCGCGCTGGTCGTGTAGTACGTCAGAGCCGTTCAGCTTGGTGCAGGAGCTCGCACCGTCGATGGCTGGGCTGCCAGGCAGCAGCGCATGCGTGCGGGTGAAGCCGCCGTTGGCGGCCAGCGTGCCGAGCAGCGGGTCGGTATTGGGCGTCACGCTGGCGCCGAACCGGCTGGCGCAGGTGATGCCGTCGTCCAGGTTGTTGCCGAAGGCATTCCAGATCGACGGTCCCAGATCGCTGTTCTGATCGCAGCGCGTGTTGCGCAGGATGGTGTTCTTGAGGTTCACGGTCGAGGTGGACGAGTAGATCCCGACAAACTGCCCGGAGGTGTTCGTGTCCAGGGTGGATTGCTCGATGTCGAGCGTGGCGCCGGACTCGATGAAGGCGGCTCCACCGAGGCTGAAGGAGACGTTGCCGGCTACCGTCATAGTGCTCAGCGTGGTTGAGCCCGAGGCGTAGATCGCGCCACCGAAGGTTGCCGAGTTGGCCGAGAGCGTGCCCTCTTCCATCCGGACGTTGCCTGCGCTGTAGATCGCTCCGCCGCGTCGCGCGCGGTTGTTGCGCAGCGTCACCTGGTCCGCGATCAGTGCGCCATCCTGGACGTAGATCGCTCCGCCGTCGCGCGCAGCGCTGGCGCCGACGCCGTCGGCGCAGCCATTGGCGAGGGTGAGGCGCTCGAGTTCCAAGGTGCCGGACTGCACCAGAAAGAATCGGAACTCGCCGGGGCTCTGCGTTCCATTGAAAACGCAGTCATCGCCCGACTGGATCGCGGCGCCATTGCCCCGGATCGCCAGCTGCGTGTTGATCGCGGGCAAGGCGGTATTGCCGAACGGTGCGGTGATGGCGGCATCGGTGAGGGAGAACACGGCGCCGCTGGGCAGGATGATTTCGTCCAGGCCGCTGGTGCTGCCAGGTGCGCAGTCACCATGGGCGAAGCTGGCCGAACTCGCGTTGGCGTTCTCGATCGCTTCGCGCAGCGAGCACAGGCCATCACCGAGTACTGGAACCACGCCTGCGCCATCGACCGTGTCGACGCCGATGCTCGCGCCCGAGAGGGGCTGGGTGTGTGCTTCGAACGAGCCGATGTCGCAGACGCCTGCCTGTGGTCGCGCAATGCCGCGCTGGTCGGCGCCGATGGCGCTGCCGTCGATGCCGGTGCAATCGTTCGCCGCGTTGCGGGCTGGGCTGGCCGGCAACAGCGCATGGGTCCGCGTCGTGCCGCCGTTTTCGGCCAGCATGCCGAGGTGGGCATTGGTATTGGGTATTACGTTTACCAACGTACAGGTGTTTCCGCTGTCGAAGCTGCTGCCGGTGGCGCTCCATTCGGTTGAAAACCCGAAGAACAGCACGCCATCCGCACAGGCCGAGTTCTGCAGCACCGAATTCTTGAAGCGGAGCGTGGCAAAGAATCCGCCCATCACGCCGCCACCGAGTGACGAGGTGTTGTCGACCAGGGTCGATTGCTCCAGATGCAGGGTGGTGTTCAACGCGATGATTGCGCCACCGCCCGTGCCGGCGGCATTGTTCGACAGCGTCGAATTGCGCACCGTTGTGCTGCCGCCCGACGACATCACGGCACCCCCGAGCTCGGACCAGTTGCCGGTCAGCGTGCTGGTCTCGATCAGGGCGACGCCCTCCTGGCCGATGCCGCCGCCCGACAAGCCGGCGCTGTTGCCGGACAGGGTGCTCCTGCGCAGGGTCAGTTCACCCCGGCTGAGGATTGCACCGCCGTTGGCAGACTGTGCGTGGGTGTCCGTATTGCCGGAAGCGCAGGCATTGGCCAAGGTCAGGTCCTGTACCGTCAGGCGCCCCTGTGGCCGGACATAGAGCAGGCGGAACTTGCCCGCGGCATCCACGTTGTCGTGCACGCAGGGGAGGGCGGGGTTGCGCTGGATGACCGTGCCCAAGCCGCCAGCAAGGGTGAGGGTGGTGCGGATCGGCGGCAATGCGGTGCGACCAACGGTACTGAGGAGGGGGGCATCGTTCAGCGTGAACACTGCACCCGGCGGAAGCAGCACGATGTCGGCACCACCGCCCGGCTCGCAATCGGCATGATTCACGCCCGCGCCATTGGCGTTCTCCAGCGCCTCGCGCAGCGAGCACAGGCCGTCGGCCAGGATCGGAACCACACCCACGCCGTCGATTGCATCGACGCGGATCGTGCTGGGCGGCAGGTCCAGTTCGTAGGCACCGATGTCACAAGCGGCGCCCTGCGGCCGTTCCTCGCCGCGCTGGTCGATGAAGACGGTCGGGTCGGCGACGATTGCGCCATCGAGGCGGGTACAGGAGAGCGCGGCATCGACGCCGGGGCTGCCGGGCAGCAGGGCGTGTGTCAACGTGGGGCCGCCGTTGTCGGCCAGCGGTTCGAGGTTGATCGCGACATTGGCGGTTACGTTGGCGCCAAAGCGGTTGGCGCAACTGGTGCCGCTGTCGAGGTTGTCGCCGAAGGCGATCCAGGTCGACGGAGCGACGTCACTGTTCTCGTCACAGCCGGCGCTGGCGAGAAGTGTGTTCTTGACCCTGATGGTGGCTTGGTTCGAGAAGATCACCCAGCCATGCAGCGAGTCGCTGCCGTCCAGCGTGGTGTGCTCCAGGTTCACCACGCCGCCCGGCTGCACGTAGACACTGCCGCCGAGCGTAGCGGCCTGGTTGCCCGACAGGGTCGAATTGAAGATGTCGTTCAGGCCATCCACGTAGAGCGCACCGCCAAACGTGGCGGAGTTGTCCAACATCGTGCTGGCTTCGATAATGGTTGCGGCGTTGCCTCTGCTGTACACGGCAGCGCCCCTGTTCGCGTGGTTGTCGCGCAGCGTACTGCGGCGCAGGAAAAGGGCGCCGCCCGCGATGTGGATGGCGCCGCCATAGCGTGCATCCGATGCGCCATCAGCACAGCCGTTGGCGAGGGTGAGATCGTCGGCACTGAGGACGCCCTGCTGGATCAGCAGCAGGCGAAATTCGCCGGGCGTCTGCGTGAGGTCGCGGGTGCAGGTGTTGCCCGATGCGATCGTGGCGCCGTTGCCCTCGATCCGGATATCCTCGACGATGTAGGGCAGACCGGTCTGGCCCAGCTCATCCGCCACGGCCGCATCGGTCAGGGTGAAGACCGCCCCGGTCGGCAGCACCAGCGTGTTGTAGCTGCCGCTGCCGGCGGCGCAGTCCGAATGCGTCGCGGTATTGGTGTTCGCATTGATGATGGCCTCGCGCAGCGAGCACAGCCCATCGTTGGCGATGACAACCATGCCGATGCCGCTGACCGGATGGGTGTCCACGGTGATCGTCGCTGCCTGGATCAAAGGAGCGGCAACCGTGGTCAGGACGGCCAGCAGTGCTCGTGCAGGCAGTCTGAGACGGTAGTTGGCTGCGAAAGTCCGGGGCATGGCTCTATCTCTTCGAAAGGTGTCGCGGAATTTGGAAGCGCCCGCGCTTGCACGGGACGCGTGTGGGCCCTCGACCAAGTGGGCTTGGACGGTATAGGCGGAGAAACTGACGCAAGTCAGTCATTCGGATTCGATCGGCATCGCAGCCGGCAGGCGCCGGCTACGCCAGGGCATGGTGCGGCGGTGCGAAGACCAGGACAGCCGGTGCGAAGACCAGGACAGCCACAGCGAAGACCAGGACAGCCACAGAAACTCGGCAATGCAAAGCCTGCGCCTAACCAAGGGCCCGCCGGCTGGTAGTCAGTCGGAATACGACGCTGATGCGCGTCGGATTTCGCTGATTCATGGATGTCCCGGTCGCCGTCCGGTTGCAGCTGCTCCGGTAGGCCAGCCACCTTTGGTGGCTCCAATCAAGGGAACGCGGCAGCGTCCCCGCCAGCCGCTTTGAGCGGGCCACATGACTAAAGCCCCCGGCTTTGCCGGGGGATACTTACTTTATTCCTTCCAACTGCACTCTGACCCCTGTTTTTCCTTATCGGTCAGTCGGGCGACGCAACGGTTCCGCTTACCATGCGGTTCGTGCCTGATAGATTGTCGCGTTTAGCCCATGGTATTTCATTCTTTACCCAACAGCGTGCAGACGGTCCTTGTGTGCTCGCCGGGGGAACCCAGGTCCAGGAACGGCACCCGGATCTTTCTTCACACGAAGTACGGCAATTCTGCCAACTGAGGGATGAAGAACCAGTAAAAGGCATATCAGAGCCCGGCCGGTCGTAGCGCTCCGTCTTGGTCCGCACAATGGGACCACAAAACCGCCCTTCTCTATTCTCCCGGTCCCTCACAGAAAGGCAATCAACCTGATACTCACTTAAGAAGCGGGACTCAACGGTTTGCCGGTCTGGGCCGCACCCTTTCCCGCCATGCGTACGCTTAAAGACATCGAACTTGATATCATGTTGATGGCCGAAGTCGGAAGGCTGGCAGCAGATCGCGCGTTCAATGTCGCGCTTGATAAATCTCGGTACTGTACCGCCACGAAAGATCGGTGCTCCGGACGGTAGAACACCCTGGCACTCGGCTGGCAATCCACCTTCGATATTATCCCACCGGTCGCGCCAAATTGCGCTCATGCAGCTTTGCGCATGTTCGCGCGCGTCGCGGCGACACTGGTTATTGTTTTGTAGGTTGCCCTTCACATGGTGCACTTCAAAGTGTTGCTCCGGCACATCGGGTTTGAAGGTTCCACTTTCATTCCGAACTTCGAAATGAGCCTTGCAGTCGCATGCTATTGAAGCCGTCGGGAATGCCGTGATCAAGGCTAACGCGCACAATGAAAAGACCGTGACTGCCCCCACCGATCCTTGCCTCAATGTACTCGTGCAACGATTTCTCGTGTTCATAGAGACCTCCTTAAACTTCGTGAGTGGTTCATGCTAAATCCTCCCGCAAGTCGCGCCTAACGCCCCTGGTAAGGCGCCAAAGTTTGTTGGCGTGGCTTTTGCGCCTTTTGCAAAAGGCATGACAGCATACTTTGGTCGCTCTTTACCGGTTTGTTAGGCATTTTTCCAATTCTACGGCTACAAATGGAGAAATATCTGGCTTGGCGTTACCCCTGCGAGAATAATGTCTCTGGATAGTCTTCACCATCACCATCACCATCACCGCCACTGGCATCTGGGCGCTTAAGGGCCGGCCCATTCCTTGAGTTCAAGTCTTCACACAACGCTGTCCGTAGAGCACTGAAGGCATGAACGACTTGCTTGATCTGCTCCGGCCCAAAGCCCTCAAGCGACTCTCGCGCTCGAAAGTATGCATTCCGAGAAGCACTAGTGAGCAGGATTCCACCTTTTCGGTAATACCAGCGAGTCAGTTCTTCAGTCAGCTCCTTGGCACTAACGGTGGTTAGATTCTGAACATGACGCCTGGATGTCTGCTCGGTTAAAGCCCAGAGCACGCGGTAATCTGAGAGGCGATGCTCGAAGAGCGTCTTTTCGTAAGCTGTTACCCACAGCTTGTCGCGCTCAATCAAGTGGTCAAGGCGTTTGACTCGAAATGCCGCCCAAGTAGCAATGGCTCCGGATACCAGTGCACCAAGGACGCCAAGGATCGCTGCAATTACGGGAGCTTCCATAGCCTAAATGTACATTCCATACATGGTTGAATGGGACCTTCGCTGTCGTCAAACACTGGGGGCCTAACGCGAATTCGGCCGAACAAGGCGGCCCATCACGTCGGTGTAACGAAGCCTCTCCATACTCTTCCCGTAGAAAATTTCCTCATCGATCCCTCACCTTAGCTCCGATCTTCCGGCTAATCTGCCGAAGCACTCGACGGCGGCGACTGGCACGCGGGAACACCGGAACACCGGAACGCCGCGGCAGCCCTGATATAGACTCAGTACGCAAGACCTGACGCGAGTCTGACACCTCCCCTTGGACCTCGCGCCATTTGCCTAAAGTTCCGCATCTCGACGGACGTAATTTCCCGGCCACACACGCGCGCAGCGCAAATTGCCGCAGTAAGCTCGGACGAGAAGCTAGCTCAGACGAGGAAGCTCAGACGAGGACATCCACGATGCTCGGAAGCGCTCGGACGAGGACATCCGCTCGGACGAGGACATCCATTAACTTCGAAGCGAACGAGGAAAGCGGACGAAGCTCGGACGCTCAGACGAGGACATCCGCGAAAGCTCACACCTGACGAACGTAGGACAGCGGGCAGAAGGAAAAGGCTACCAACCTCATCGGCGGAGTACTGCGTACTGCGTACGACTATATGGTGTCAGGGACAATTCCGAGCATAGGTCGATGTCTATTGTCCCTGATACCAATTCGGGTCCTGACACCATTTGGGCCGAGAAAACAAGCCCGGCGGCCTCGCCATCGCCGAACAAGAATAGTCGCACGCTGTTGCCTTCTCCCCGCGTGCGGGGAG
>CAZFUH010000167.1:0-9169 GCA_964522235.1 uncultured Rhodanobacteraceae bacterium | reverse complement strand
GCCGCCAGTTCCGCGTTCAGACGCCAGTTGCGTGCCAGCACCTGCACGTACTCGGCGCGCAGCAGCGGGGCCCAGGCATGTTCCGAGATGCGAGCGCGAATCGTTGCCGATATGTCGTTGCCGGCAACCGTGGCGTTCAACGCCGCTCTGAGTTCGTAGCGCAGGGCGCCGACACCGACGCCGAAGGCGTTGCTGCCGGTCTCGTGGAAGAACCAGGTGTAGCCGGCGCCCTGCACGCCGATGCGCAGGTTGCCGCGGCGACAGCGTGGCATGAATGGACCGGGCCGAACGTCCAGCCATGTGGTGTCAGGGACAATAGACACCGACGCATGACCCGAATTGTCCCCGTACAAGCCGACCGGGTTGGCAGTGACAGATTGCGCCAGGTCATGGCCGGCTCCGGAGTGCTCGCGTAGACTGAGGTGCGCAGCCCTGCGACACGAAACGAAACAACGGTTCGTACCAGGCGCTGTGCCGTTCGAGCCAGGGGGAAGCATTCATGCGTGTCAAGATCCTCGCCTGTTGCGTGCCTGTGCTGATCGTTGCGCCTTGGGCTGGCATCGTCGCCAGCCCGCCGGATCAGGCACCCAGATCGCCGCCGTCCTACACGCCGCTGTTCGATACCGAGTACTCACCGGAAGAATCGGCGAACTGGCGCGTTGAACCCGACGGCACCATCGTCACCTTCGGCAGCGGCCGCGCGCGCTCGCGACACGAATCGGAAAACAGCTTCTACACCTTTCCGGCCCGCTATCACGAACACCGCAGTTTCGGCTTCGAGATCCATGACCATGTCGCTGCCGGCGGCAACTCGATCACGATCTACTACGAGCCGCAGTATGCGCACTGGCGCGAACCCGAATGCCGCTCGTTCTATGGCAACCCGTATCGCGCCGACTTCAACAACAACGCACGCTTCGATCCGGTGCCGGTGCAGCCGGCGGCACCGGACGGCAGCGGGCAGAAGTGGCGCTGCCGGATCACCTACAACGCCCATGCCGGCAGCGACGGCGTGCTCCGGATCGGCGATCGGGTCGAGGTCGAGTTCCAGCAGTTCCTTGGGCTGTACGCGGGCGACCCGGTCGTGCATGGCCAGACGATCTACTACACCGATACCTACCGGTTCCGGCTCGGCCAGCCGGGCCTGTTCCTGGACGGCGACGAGGTGCTGAACGAGCGCATCGCAACCGGCGGCCAGGCGACGGCGCCGTTCGTCCGCGCCGGCGACACGGTGGAACCGGCCGCCGTCGTCGGGCAGACCGGCGACATGCTGACCTATGTCGATGCCCAGGGCAATGTCGTGACGCACCGCATTCTGGACGGCATCGGCGTCTATCCGACCTATGTCGTCGCCAGCGGCAACGCCGACTGGACCAGCTACTTTCGCGAGCCGTTGAACCTGCGCTGGCCGACCCATCAGGCCTTCCTCGAAGGTCGCCGGCTGTTCCACAGCTCGTTCCGCACCGGTGCGCACGCCGAGCCGGGCAATCCCGACCATGCCGGCATTGCCGGCCTCGCCGGCGGCCTGCACGTGCACGACTCCTGCATCGCCTGCCATGCCAACAACGGACGCGGCCGGGCGCCGGACGACGGTGCGGTCTTCGACAGCATGGTGATGAAGGTCGGCAGCGGCGCTATCGGCACCGATGGCGGCACACTGCCGCACTACCATTTCGGCCGCACCCTGCAGCCGCGCTCGTTCGACCCGGCAATCCCGACCGAACCGCGCAGCCGCGTTCGCTACCTCGACGTCGACGGCCAGTACGCCGACGGCACGCCGTACCGGCTGCGGCGCCCGGTCTACGCCGTGGTCGATGGCGCCGATCGGATCTTCGCCTCGTCGCTGGAACCGAACGAGCCACCGGGGCGCGGCATCGCGCACTACTCGCCACGCATGCCGCAGTCGATCATCGGCCTCGGCCTGCTCGAAGCCGTCGACGAGGAAACCCTGCTGCTCCGGCACGATCCGGACGATCTCGATGGCGACGGCATCTCCGGCCGGGTCAGCCTGGTCCACGACCCGCAGGTACCGGAACCCCGGATCGGCCGCTTCGGCTGGAAAGCCGACGCCTACAGTCTCGAGCACTTCAGCGCCGGCGCGCTGCGCGACGACATCGGCGTGCGCAGCCAGCTGGCGCCGGTACTCGACTGCGCCGTTGCGCAACCGGAGTGCCAGCAGCAGGCGCAGGCGGCACCGATGGTCGGCGACGAAGATCTGCGCCTGCTGACCCTTTATGTCCAGACCACCGGGGCGCCGGCGCGCCGGCCCGACACCGTCGACCTGCCTGCGGTCGTCGCCGGTGAAGCGCTGTTCTCCAGCATCGGCTGTTCCGGCTGCCACCTGCCGTCACTGACCACCGGCATGCGCCATCCGATTGCCGAGCTGCGCGGCCAGACCATCCGGGCCTACACCGACCTGCTGCTGCACGACATGGGCGACGGCCTTGCCGACAGCCTGACCACGTCGACGGCAAGGAACCGGGAATGGCGTACGCCGCCGCTATGGGGGCTTGGGCTGCGCCACGCCGTCAATGGCCACGGCCGCCTGCTGCATGACGGCCGCGCCGGTGACATCGCCGAGGCGATCCTGTGGCATGGCGGCGAAGCGGCCGCGACGCGCGAGGCGTTCCGCACGCTCTCTGCCGGCGATCGCGCCCGCTTGATCGCGTTTCTGGAGTCGCTGTAGCAGGCGCCCGCCGACATGCAGCATGCAAGGCGAAGCCGGTCGGCCCGACTCGGTGTCCGAAGCTGTCCGACCGCCGCCGCCGGCAGGCAATGCCCGGCAATGCCCGGCGAGAAGTCCGGCGACGATGATGCCGGTGTCTTTGCAACTGCGGCGGTCGATCCGCTGTCACGGGCTCGTGTGCCGGAATATGCAATCACTATATGATCTTGTTCGCATTATAATTATTTGACAATACGGCCAAAAAAGCTACACTGGCCACGCTTGGAAGTGCCGGCAGCACGCCGCACAGGAACGCCCCGCGCTACGGGGCACGCCGACGTCAAGGATGATCCGACCGGAGCAGGACGCACCGGCCGGAAAGCGGCCGTCCGCCCGCACCGATGGCGCCTGGCCCGCATGCACGAGCGACCGCCGTGCACTGCGAACGTGATGTTCGATCCTGCAGACCATACAGGGGGATCCACCGATGAAATTTCACGGCTCATTGTTGCTTCTGGCTGTTGGCGCCGCGGCGCTCGCTGCCGGAACACCGGCCGCCGCGCAGAACGTATCGCTGGCCGGCGTGCACTGGTACAGCGGCGACACCGGCATGCTCGACATGAACCTGCCGGCGGGCACGCGCGGCTGGAACGTCGAGGCGATCTACAACGTCCTCAGTTGCGACGGCAATCCGGCCACCGATCCGGGTGTGCGCGCCCGAGCTCAGGTCGCCAAGAACCACGGCCTGGTCAACATCATCCGGGTCGACTACCAGAACCTGGTCGCGGTGCCGCCGAACTCGGGCCAGTACCAGACCTGGGCCACCCATTTCATCCACTGCACGCAGGAGCTCAGCGACCTGTCGAACCTGTTCATCGTCGGCAATGAGCCCAACATCGAGGGCAACCAGACGCCGCAGCAGTACGCGAACGCATTCAACTACCTGTATGCGCGCAAGAACCAGATGCCGCCAGGCACCCAGCTGCTGGCAGTCGACCTGTCACCCTGGGCCGGCCTGAGCTGGATCAACCAGATGTCGCGTCTGCTGAGCGGCGCCGACGGCTTCGCGTTTCACACCGGCGGCGCCCGGCCGAACTGTCAGGATCCGCGTCAGCCATGCAACTGGGGCGGCTGGCCTTTCGATGGCGGCTTCCGCTACTACCGCAACATCATCGACAACATCGATTCGCGCTGGTGGACCCGGCCGGTCTACATCACTGAATTCAACACCTATACCGGCGATCAGGGCTCGCAGCCGCGCTTCAACTATCCGGCCAACTGGATCAACAAGGCCTTCGAGGAGGTACGCAACTACAATGCGACGCGTGGTAACAAGCCGCCGGTGCGGGCACTGGCCTGGTTCGTCGACCGCGACGACGGCGGCTGGGGCGACTGGGCGCTGCGCAATCTGGGCGGGCCGCGTGCCGACATGACCACCGAGTTCCGGAACCCGGCCAACGTCAACCCGGGCGGCGGCGGCTGCATCGCGACCGTGCCGTCCGGCAGTTGGCGCGGCCAGTACTTCCCGAACGTATCGCTGAGCGGATCGCCGACCCTGGTTCGCAACGACGGCAGCGCGGCATTGAACTTCAACTGGGGCACCGGCGGCCCGAACACCTGCGGCATCGGCTCCGACAACTTCTCGGTGCGCTGGACCCGGACTGTCCAGTTCGCGGCCGGCACCCATCGCTTCACGGTGACCAGCGACGACGGCTTCCGCCTGTACGTCGGCGGCGTCCTGCGTCTGGACCGCTGGATCGACCAGGCGCCGACCACGTACACGGTCGACGTCGCGATGACGGCCGGCAACCACGAAGTCCGGCTCGACTGGTACGAGCGCACCGGCGGCGCCACCGCGCAATTGTCGTGGGCTGCGGTCGGCGGCGGCGACAATGCCCAGATCCTGCCGGCCGAGAGCAGCGTGCCGTCGTCGATGGCGCCGAACGAAACCCGCGCGGTACGGGTACGGGTCCGGAACACCGGCGGCACCACCTGGCCGGCCGGCGGCCTGGTCCGACTCGGCACCCAGCCCGACAACGGGGTCACCTGGAGCGGCTGGAACTGCGGCGGCTACATGAACAGCATCAGCGACGGCCGGGTCTACCTGTGCAGCAGCGTGGCGCCGAACGCCAGCTATGACTTCCACTTCAACGTCCGCGCTCCGGCGAGCGGAACGCCGCGGCTTTCGGTACGCATGGTCCGTGACGGCGTCGCCTGGTTCGGCAGCGGCCATTCCTGGCCGATCACGGTGTCCGGCGGCAACCCGTACCCGAACTGCCCGTGCACGGCCGGCTTCGACAACTACTGCAACCATGCGCCGCGGACACCGGGCTGCCCGATGACCCAGGCCGGCGGCTACTGCGATCCGAACGGCGACGGCAGCTACTCGGATGCCGACTGGGTACGCGGCTGGAACGAGTTCCAGCAGTACTGCCGCTGACGTCGGCTGAGTCGGCGACGACGACCTCCGGCCGAGCCGGAGGTCGTCCCGCGCCCACCCGGCATCGGCCGCTAGCCCGATGCCGGCAGCATCTGACCGAAAGCCGCTGTCGCGAGCACGCAAACGCGCAACACCAGCAACGCCTGCGTGTCGAGATCGGCCGCCTGCGCGCGCTCGTCGCGCCGACGGCAAACATCGAGGCCAGCGCGCCCGGCTACGCGTTGATGCCGCGCGACGGCCGTGAAATCGTCGTGCTGGTGCCACTGATCGATGGCGATCAGGCCTCGCTGCTGGCCCTGCTCGCCGACGGTGCGGCCTGGTCCAGCTCGGCGCTCGCACTGGCGCCTGATGCCAGCCAGCGCACGATCCAGCGCGCTGGTCGAGCTGGAAGCTGCCGGCAGGCTCCGTTCGATCGGACGCGCGCGTGCCCAGCGCTGGCTGGCGCCGCCGCTGGTCGGATTCACGACGATCTTAAATAGGCGTATCGACAGGCTTCACCCGAGGAAAGTGCGCGCGGCCCGAATCGATGACCTGAAAAGGCGAGCGCGCTACGGTTGCTGGTACTGATCGCGCAACTCGCGGACGCGCCGGCGCAGGTCGTCACTGGCGCCTTCGTTCGTTGCCAATCGATCCAGCAGTGTACTGGCCTCCTCGTGGCGTTCAGCCTGGTACAGCGCGTGTGCCGCCTTGAAGCGCGACTCCAGTGTGTCCGGATGCGCTTCGCCGAACGACGCCTGCTCCTCGTCCGCGGCAGCGAGATAGTACGCCGCCGATTGGTCGAAGTCGCCCATGCGCAAGCTGATCGCGCCCAGGTGCCCAAGCGTTCTTCCCCTTATCCAGTTTGGTTCGGCGTACAGGGAGCGCTCTACCTCAAGCACCGATTGCAACGTAACGCCGGCCTCTGCCAGACGACCGAGATGGACCTGTGCCGCGCCCAGGTTCTTCCATGCGGTCTGCGTCCGTTGGTCGTAGCGGCCGAAGCGCTTTTCCCATGCCGACGCGACGCGCGCGAGAATCGGTTCCGCCTCGGCGAATCTGCCGCCGCGGCCAAGAATCACTGCGTGTTGTTGATCGATCTCTTCCTGCAACGATTCCGCCAAAGGTTCGCCCTGCGTCCAGGGGCCGGCGCCGAAGAGCCGCAGGTGAGCCGCGCGGGCATCCACGATCCGTGCCTCTGCTTCGTTCATTCCACCCATGCGGACTTCGGTCATAGCCATGACCACGTGCGCCCGTATCAGATACTCGGGATCGACATCGTCGATTGCCTGCAGGCCGGTGAGCAGGCGCGACTGATTGGCGTGTGCTTCGTCAAGATGGTTCTGCTGGACCAGCAGATAGGTCAGCGCGGGAAGAATGCGCAGCGTCTCGAAGGTATCGGGACCGAGGAGCCGTTCGCGGATCTCCAGCGCATCGCGCAGCGCGCTTTCAGATTCGACGAGACGACCGCGCCGCATCAAGACGTCGCCCAGGTCGACGAGCAGTTGTGCGCTCAGCAGCGGCTGGTCGCGAAACTCGCTGCGCGCACGCTCCAATCCCTCGGCGAGAATGTCGTCGACCGACTTGCCGCGCGCGTCGGACTGGTTCGGATCGGCGCTCGCTAATATCTGCAGCAAGAAGCCGTGCATCGCCTCGGCCCGCAAGCGCGCCTGTTCGGACTGATTGCGCTCGGCATTCAGGCGCACGCTCTGCCAGGTGATCGTCAGCGCATAGCTGATGAGCAATACTGCGATCGTGGCAACCGCGGTGACACCGATCCAGTGTCTGCGCAGGTAGCGCAGACTGCGGTCCAGGCGCGAGTAGCCGCCGATACCGATCGGCTGGTCATCCAGCCAGCGCTTCAGGTCTTCCGCCAGCGCACGCACGCCTGGGTAGCGCTTGTCCGGGTCAGACTCCAGGGTATGCAGGATGATGCTGTCCAGATCGCCGCGAAGTGTGCGCTCCAGTCGTTTTGGCGTGCTGCCGCGTGCTGCCGCGCGGTCAGCCGAAATAGTCAGCGCGAGCCGGCTGGGTAGCGTCGCCCCGTCGCGGACTGCCTGCAGCAGGCGCGCGGGATCGTCGTCAGCGCGCTCGAACGGCCGCATTCCAGTCACCAGCAGGTGCAGCAGAAGGCCGAGTTGATAGACGTCGCTGGCGACGCCTGCAATTGCACCACTGAGCTGCTCCGGGCTGGCGAATCGGAGTGTGTAGGCGCGCAGCTGGGTGGCGGTGGCATCGGCGACAGCAGGGTCGCCGTCACCTTGCAGGATCCGGGCGATGCCGAAGTCGACCACATGCACGCGGCCGTCGGAGGACAGCAGAACGTTGTCGGGCTTGAGATCGCGATGCACGATCAGCTGCCGATGTGCGTAGTCAACCGCCAACGCGACCTCGATCACCAGACGGACACGCTCAGCGACCGCGAGGTGCAGGCGATCACATGCGCGGTCGATCGGCTCGCCATCGATGTACTCCATCGCCAGCCAGTGACGACCGTCGGCAGTGATGCCGGCATCGAACAGGCGCGCCAGGCGCGGATCTTCCAGACGCGCGAGAATCGAAGTCTCACGCTGGAAGCGCTGCTGCCGCAACGGGTCGAAACCACTCTGCGCCATCAGCTTGATCGCGGCGCGCTGACGAGAACCGGCGACCTCGCGCTCGGCCTCGAAGATTTCGGCCATGCCGCCGCGACCGATCGGTCTCAGCAGAGTCCAGTCACCGAGCCGGTCACCGGGACCGAGGTCGGACATCCGCAACAGCGCTTCCGAGTAGAGCGGCGAGGCTGCAAGGGATTCGAAAGCGGCACCCTTGTCGACGCTGTCGAGCATCCGCCGCAGGCGGTCCGCCAGTTCCGGGCGCTCCCTGGTGAGCTGCGCCATCCGCTGTTCGCGGGCATCGTCATCCAGATCCATCAGCTCGTCGAGCAAGCTGTCGATGGCGTCCCAATCCCGGGTGAATTCGCTCACGACTTTGTCCCCGCTGATCGCAGCCTCATCGGCTGCGATTCAACCGTAGGGTAGCGCAGGTAGCAAGTGGCTCGCTGACAATCACGGTGCCGACCCTACCCCGCTGAATTCAGAACGCCGCGGGGCATGGTTCAGTCCCCGAAGCCGTTGGCGAACAAGCCCTCGTAGTGGCTCAGCGCAGCGCTGCGTTGATCTTGTCGAGGGTTGCGCTGCCCGGACACAGCTGCGCTGCATCGAGCCGGTTCAGCGGCATCGCGACGGTATTGAGATGGCTGTGCAGATCGCCGGATTGCGGATCCAGATACAGCAGGCCGGTAACGACCTCGCCCTTGGCCTGATGCCGGTTGACGTAGTTCATCGCCGCAAGCCGGTCGGTCGGATCATAGTCGGGATCGAGCTTGCGCAGGCGCAGCACCGTGCCATCGTGCTGCTCGACCTCGACCAGGGCGCCGGGGGCGTAGTCGACCGCGATCGCCGCGCGCGGCTCGATGACATCCAGTCGATTGACCGCTTCATTGTGCTCGCGCACGTAGTCGTAGCTCTTGGTGCTGCCGGCGTGGTTGTTGAATGCAACGCAAGGACTGATGACATCGAGAATCGCCGCGCCACGATGGCCGATCGCGGCCTTGATCAGCGGCACCAGCTGCTCCTTGTCGCCCGAGAAGCCGCGCGCGACATAAGTTGCACCCAATTGCAGGGCCAGCCCGACCAGGTCGATCGGCGAATCGGAATTGGCGACGCCGCGCTTGGATACCGAACCCTGGTCGGCGGTCGCCGAGAACTGGCCCTTGGTCAGGCCGTAGACGCCGTTGTTCTCGACGATATAGGTCATGTCGACGCCGCGCCGGATCGCGTGCACGAACTGGCCCATGCCGATTGACGCGGAATCGCCGTCGCCGGAAACGCCGAGATAGATCAGCTCGCGGTTGGCCAGGTTGGCGCCGGTCAGCACCGACGGCATGCGCCCATGCACGGTATTGAAGCCGTGCGAGTTGCCGAGAAAGTAGTCCGGCGTCTTGCTGCTGCAACCGATGCCCGACAGCTTGGCGACCCGATGCGGCTCGATGTCCAGCTCCCAGCAGGCCTGGATGATCGCCGCGGAGATCGAGTCGTGGCCGCAGC
>CAZFUH010000166.1:0-9175 GCA_964522235.1 uncultured Rhodanobacteraceae bacterium | reverse complement strand
GGCACCGTGCTCGACGGATTCTCCATCTCCTCCGGGCAGGCAAACGGCGGTGGCCAGATCAACGGTGCGTTCTTGATGCAGTTTGGTGCCGGCGTGTACCTGCGCAACAGCAGCGCGCACCTGGCCAACCTGCGCATCCAGGGCAACGTGGCCGGTGGCGCTGGCGCCGGAATCAACGCCAACACAGACGACGGCTCGAACCCATTGATTGTGATGGACAATGTTCAGCTGGTCGGCAATGCCGCCGGTTTCGGTGGCGGCATGGACGTCCTCCGGACTCGAATCGATGCCCACGCGGTGAGGTTTCAACACAATCACGCCGCGACCGGCGGTGCGCTGTACAGCGCCCTGACTACGGCGATCGTCTTTCGGAACTCGGTGTTCGCGGGCAACAGCGCAACCAATGGCGGCGCCATCTATGGATTTCGCGAAGGCATTGCCCTGGTCAACTGCCTGATCACCGGCAACTACGCCAGCGAGAACGGCGGTGGCTACTACTCGGATGGCACGCCAACTCTGAATCTGCAGATCGTGCTGACCAACGTGGTCGTCAGCGGCAATCGCGCCGGTGTCGACGGCGGCGGCATCTACCGCAATCAGCCGAATGCCGGTGGCACGCGGCTGTGGAATACCATCGTCTGGAACAATCAGGACAGCAATGGCCTGGGTACGGCGGCGGCCAGCCATGGCGGTGCCGGTGCGCATCGCCTGGTGGCCGTGAACAGCCTGGTGCAGGGCTTGAATCCTCCGGGGCAGGACAATCTGGACGGCACCCTCGCCGAAAACGACCCGTTGTTCCGCAATCCGCTCGCGCCGTCCGCCGCACCTGACGCCAGCGGTGATTACCATTTGCTGACGAACAGCCCGGTGATCGACCGCGGCGACAATCTTGCCCGCATCAATCCGTTCCATCAGGCCGCCATCCCGCTACAGGGCAATGTGCTGTTCGACCTCGATGGCAATGAGCGCATCGCCGATGGCGACAACGATTCGCTGGCCGTCGTCGACCTGGGCCCGTATGAAGGGCCAACCTTCACCATCGGCGGAACCGTCAGCGGGTTGCTCGGCACCGGCCTGGTCCTGCACAACAATGGCGAGGATCTTGCCATCGCCAGCGACGGACCGTTCACGTTCAACACCGTGGTGGCCGACTTCGACACCTATGCGGTGACCGTGGTATCGCAACCGACCCAACCAAGCCAGACATGTACGGTCTTCGATGGCAGCGGCAGCGTGAACGGCGCCGATGTCACCACGGTGCAGGTCGAGTGCACGACCGAAGAGTTCGTGGTGACTCCGCTCGCCAGCATCGGCGGCAGCATCACGCCATCCGTGCCGCAAAGCGTTCCGGCGAACGAATCCATCGATTTCGTTCTTGCCGCCGACGCCGGATACGATCTTGGCTCGGTGGCCGGCAGTTGCGGCGGCGACCTTGACCAGAACACCTACACGATAGCGCCGGTGACCGCCGACTGCACCGTGCACGCGCTGTTCGAGATCTCGCCTGCGACGACCCTTACCCTGGTGTCGGGCTCCGGCCAGAGTACCCAGGTCGGCACCGCATTCGCGGCGCCGCTGGTGCTGCGCGTCAGCAACGACGCCGACCTGCCGGTCCCGGGCGTCACGGTGCAGTTCCAGGCTCCAGCGACCGGTGCCAGTGCGACCCTGCCGGCCACGGCCATCAGCGATGGCGACGGCGAAGTGTCGATTGCCATGACGGCGAATACGGTCGCCGGTCCCTATTCGATCACGGCGATGGCCGATGGTCTGTCCGGGGACCTGCAGATCCAGTTCGACAATCTTCCCGGTCCGGCCGAAGAATTGGTCGCAGTCTCCGGTTCCGGCCAAAGCGCGCTGGTCGGCACCGGTTTCACCGCCCCGTTGCGGGTACGCGTCGTCGACAGCTTCGACAACCCGGTGCAAGGCGTCCAGGTCGAGTTCACCGCCCCGGCCAGCGGCGCCAGCGCCGTGCTGACGCCATCGTCGGTGGTCACCGACAAGGACGGCGAGGGCGAGACCGACGCCGTGGCGAATGCCGTCCCCGGCGTCTTCGTGGTCACAGCGACGATCGCAGACACCGCCATCGCAACCACGTTCGACCTGGAGAACTTGCCGCCGAATCTGGTATTGAGCACCACCATCGACGATGATCGCGACCACGTCGCCTATGGCGAGATCAACGAATACCTGGTAACGATCGGCAATGCGGGCAGCGACCCGGCCACCGGTGTCGACGTGCTGGTACCGCTGCCGTCGCAACTCGATGCTGAACTGACCGAATGGCTGTGCCTGGATACGAGCACCGGCTGCACCGCCACTGGTACCGGTCCGCTGACCGACAACGGGGTGACCGTGGCGGCAGGCGGCAGCGTCCGCTACCGGATCATCACGCCGGTGCTGTCCGACGCGGCTGGCGATGGCATCGAGATCGAGGCCTATGCCGAAGCGACCCACCACGATCCGGTCGACGGCCATGACCATACCTGGCTGGTGCTGTTCCGCGACGATTTCGAGGCCGGCTCAAAGTCGACCGAGGCGATCGCCGAGGACGCAGCGACGATCAGGCAGGAATAGCCTTCGGCCGCCGTCGTCGACCTCCGATGCGAGGGCGACGACGGCGGCACGGTGGTGCCGCGATGGCGTCGCGCCCGAGCATCTGGTGCTGCCGCCACCGCCGATCCCCGCGCCGTAGCGAGATACGGCCGGATCGCAGCATCCAGCACCGCGCCCCTGTCCAAGCAGAACAAGGCCACCATTCGACAGATCGGAAAGCTCAGCCCAGGCTCCTGCGATTGGCGCGATTCAGCGTGATTGGATCCCCGTGGCTTTTGCGCCTTGGCTATGGACGGACCATCTGCCCAAGCGCTGGTGGTGCGACCTCCACGCCGCAAGAAGTTCGAGGAAGAACCATGATCGAGATCCATCCCTACGCCAAACGCTACCTGGTAGCTGCAGCGTTGCTGCTGATCAGCAGCCTGTCGTGGGCCGCCGCGCCGAAAGGGCTGGACCAACTCTGCGACGGCGTGGTGATGCATGAGCCGTGGGGCCAGAACCTGCGCGAGCAGCCGAGACCGCCCTTGCCCGCTCACCGTGCCTGGCCCAGTCCGCTACCCAAGCCCAACCCGTTCACCCTGCAGCAGGCCCTGGCGCTGGCTGTGCCGTGCCTGTACCCAAACCTCCGGAGCGGATCTGATGCCTGTCCTCACGCTTGAGCCCCTGACCACGCCGCCATGGCGCGCTGCTCGGCGCCTGTGGGCCATTTCCTTCGCCCTCTGCGCCCTGTTGGCGGGGAGCTTTGCGCTGGCCCAAACCCACCCGCTGGCCGACACCGGCCAGATCATCTGCTACAACAACAGCGCCAGCACCGGCACCGTCAGCGCCGACAATCCCAACCCGGTACAGGCTGGCTTCGAGGGCCAAGACTGCGTGCGCGGGGCGGCCGCCGCCGATCGGCTGGACGTGATGTACAAAGTTGGCGGCAGCTTGCGGCCGGGGGCGGACTACACCCGCATCGCCAACGACGGCAGCGAGCTGCCGTCCAATGCCGCGCTGGGCAGCGGCCCCGGCAACTGGGCCTGTACCCGCGACAATGTCACCGGGCTGGTCTGGGAGGTGAAAGTCAACGGCGCCGCCAACCTGCGCCACCAGAACCACGGCTACACCTGGTACGACACTGACGCGTCGGTCAATGGTGGCAATGCCGGAGCGATAGGCACAAACACCACGTGCAACAGCACGCTGACGAACTGCAACACCACGGCCTTCCGCGATGCAGTCAATGCCGCCAGTCTCTGCGGCGCCAGCGACTGGCGCCTGCCGACCGCCAATGAGCTGCAGTCGCTGGTTCACTACGGACTCACGTCGGGTGCACTGATCGATACGACCTGGTTCCCGAATACCCCGCCCAGCCTTTTCTGGTCCGGGCAGAACCATGCCCTCGACGCGTCCAGCGCGTGGGTCGTCGGGTTCGATGTCGGCAGCCTCGGCGCCGTCGACAAGCGCTCGGGCCTACGAGTCCGGTTGGTGCGAGGCGGACAGTGACTCGACCCTTTTCTTCAACGGGCCGCAAGGCCGACAGCCGCCCCTCACGGAGCCTGCCCATGCGCTACCGAATCGCCCTTACGCTGCTGGCCCTGGTGCTGATGAAACCGGTAGCCGCGCAAACCTGTCCGGCCGGCAATCCGCTGGTGGCACCCGACAGCCGCTATCAGGTCAGCGAGCCGGTGACCGGCGAACGCGTCGTTGAGGACCTGCGCACCGGCCTGATATGGAAGCAGTGCGCACAGGGCCGCTCCGGCGCCGGCTGCGCCACGGGCGCCGACAGCACGCTGACCTGGACCCAGGCCCTGGTGGCAGCCAGCAGCGAAACCTTCGCCGGCCACAGCGACTGGCGACTGCCCACGGTCAACGAGTTGCGCAGCCTGGTTGAAAGTGGCTGCCACAACCCGGCGATCAATACCACGGCGTTCCCGGCCACGGCGTCTACGTACTTCTGGTCCTCAAGCACTCGCGCCTCCGACGCGTCCGTCGCGTGGATCGTCACGTTCCTTGACGGCATCCTCTTCATCGACGACAAGGTCGACGTCCGTCTGGTCCGATTGGTGCGAGGCGGACAGTCGCTTGACCCTTTCAACGCTGCACTCAGCTTCACCCCCGACCCGTTTAGTTTCACCACCCAGGTCGATGTACCGCTGAACGACGAGCGCATCTCCAATGCCGTCACCCTGGGCGGCCTGACCACCGTCACCGGCATCCAGGTCGCTGGCGAGCCCGGTTCCGAGTACCGCATCAACGGCGGCGCCTGGACCAGTGCCCTCGGCACCGTAGTCAATGGTGATACGGTGGAAGTCCGCCACACCAGTGCCGCCGCGCCGGCCAGCCAGGTGACCAGCGCGTTGACCATCGGCGCCGTGGCCGCCACCTTCAGCAGTTCCACCGCCGGCTACAGCCCGCCACAGCGGAACCTGAACGACACCGCCCAGATCACTTGCCACCACGTCAGCGCCAGCACCGGCACGGTGGCCCCCGCGACCCCAAACCCGACGGCACCCGGCTTCGAAGGTCAGGACTGCGTGCGCGGCGCCGCCGCTGCCGATGCCCTCGGGGTGATGGTAAAGGCCGGTGCCAGCGACGCCCCCGGCCGCGACTACAGCAAGATCGCCAACGATGGCAGCGAACTACCGGCCAGTGCCACGCTGGGCAGCGGCCCCGACGACTGGGCCTGCACCCGCGACAACCTCACCGGCCTGGTCTGGGAAGTGAAAGTCAACGACGCGGCAAATCTGCGCCACTTCAATCACGCCTACATCTGGTTTGACAACGACAACAGCGTCAATGGCGCTATCCCTGGCGCCTTGGGCAGCGCAGCGTCCTGCAGTTCCACGCTGACCAACTGCAACACCACCGCCTTCCGCGACGCGGTCAATGCCTTGCCTGGCGGCCTCTGCGCTGCCAGCGATTGGCGCCTGCCGACGCCGCAGGAGCTGCAAAGCCTGAAGCACGCGGGCTTGCCCAGCAGCCCGATGATCGATGTCACCTGGTTCCCCAACACGGCCACCTCCTACCATTGGAGCAGCATCAGCTATGCCCCCAACGCGGTCGCCGCGTGGTCCGTCAACTTCGGCGACGGCAACTTCAGCGTCACCGGCGCCGTCAACAAGCTCGTCCCCCGTTCGGTTCGGTTGGTGCGAGGCGGACAGTGACTCGACCCTTTTTCAGCCAAGCGCACACGCGGTGCACGTGAATGGACCGCTACCCGCACTTGCCCCTCTGGCGCACGGCGACGGATCTGGCCCTGCAGATCGAGCGCGCCGTGGCGCATTTCCCGCGCACTCACCGCTATGCGCTTGGCAGCGAACTGCGGCGGTCGGCACAAAACCCCATTACCTGAGGATCCGCCCATGCGCCGCTTACTGGCCGTCACCGTCTTGCTGCTGGGCTTCAGCGACCCCTTGCTGGCACAGATCTGCCCCCCGAACCTGCCGCCGCCGGTGGCGCCGGACAGTCGCTATGCGATCAGCGAACCGCTGGCCGGCCAACGGGTGGTCACCGATCTGGAAACCGGTCTGCAGTGGAAGCAGTGTCCGGAGGGGCTGGATGGCCCGGGCTGCACCAGTGGCAGCCTGAGTGCGATGAACTGGCAGGCGGCCCTGGCCGCGGCCAACGCCTCAAGCCATGGCGGCTTCACCGACTGGCGCCTGCCTTCGGCGGTGGAACTGCACAGTCTGGTGGAAACCAGTTGCCACTCGCCTGCCATCAACAGCCGGGTCTTTCCGGGCAACGGTACCGGCCTCTACTGGACGTCCAGCACCTACGACCCCGCCGCGTTCATCGCGGCCAGCGCGTGGGTCGTCAACTTCGTCGGCGGCAACCTCGTCTCCAACGGCAAGATCCTCAGCTTGCCGCTCCGGTTGGTGCGAGGCGGACAGAGGCTTGACCCGTTCGATGCCTCGGGTGATTTCAGCCCCGATGCCTTCAGCTTCCCCGCCCAGGCCAGTGTGCCGCTTTCTGACTTGCGGACATCGGCCAGCATCACGGTCAGCGGCATCGATACCGTGGTCGGCATTGGCGTCAGCGGCGCAGCGGATTCGGCCTATGCGATCAACGGCGGGCCTTTTGTGTCGAGCCCTGGCGCGGTTTCCAACGGCGATAGCGTGGCGGTTCGCCACACCAGCGCCGCTGTGCCGCTTGCTTCGGTCACCACCACGCTGCAGATCGGTGCGCTGACAGCGGATTTTGTCGCGACCACGACCAGCACCCACACCATTGGCGGCACCGTGAGCGGTCTGGAGGGCAGCGGACTGGTGCTGCAAAACAACGGTGGCGACGACCTGCCCATTGCGGTGGACGGCAGCTTTACCTTCAACACGGCGCTGGAAGACGGCAGCGGCTATACCGTCACCGTGTTGACCCAACCGGGCAGTCCCAGCCAGACCTGTTCGGTGACCGATGACAGCGGCACGCTGGCCGGTGCCAACGTGACCACGGTACAAGTGACCTGCGCCACCAACAGCTACACCGTCGGCGGCACGGTCACCGGCCTGTCCGGCACTGGTCTGGTGCTGCAGAACAACGGCGGCGATGACCTGCCGGTAGCGGCAGATGGCAGCTTCACCTTTGCCACGGCACTGCTGGACGAAAGCGCCTATGCGGTCACGGTGCTGAGCCAGCCGAACGCCCCCAGCCAGACCTGCACGGTGATGGATGACAACGGCACACTGGCCGGCGCCAACGTGACCACGGTACAAGTCACCTGCGCCACCAACACCTACACCGTTGGCGGCACGGTCAGCGGCCTGTTCGGCACCGGCCTGGTGCTGCAGAACAACGCCGGCGATGACCTGCCGGTAGCGGCCGATGGCAGCTTCACCTTTGCCACGGCACTGCTGGACGAAAGCACCTATGCGGTCACGGTGCTGACCCAGCCTGGTTCGCCCAGCCAGACCTGCACGGTGACGGAAGACAGCGGCACACTGGCCGGAGCCAACGTGACCTCGGTACAAGTCACCTGCGCCACCAACAGCTACACGGTCGGCGGCACGGTCAGCGGTCTGTCCGGCACTGGTTTGGTGCTGCAGAACAACGGTGGCGATGACCTGCCGGTAGCGGCGGATGGCAGCTTCGCCTTCGCCACGGCGTTGTTGGACGAAAGTGCCTATGCGGTGACAGTGCTGACCCAGCCCACGAATCCGAGCCAGACCTGCGTGATCGACAATGCCGAGGGCACACTTGCCGGTGCCGATGTCACCGATGTGCTGGTGGGCTGCACCATCGACAGCTATACGGTAAAAACCACCCGCATCGGAAACGGCAACATCAGTCCTGGTACACAGAGCGTTGAACATGGTGACACTGCCAGTTTCACGGTCACTCCCCAGGCAGATCACCATGTGTTGTCGGTGCTGGGCGACAGTTGCACGCCTGTGGACCAGGGCGACGGCCACTGGGAAGCAGCCAACATCACCGAGGACTGCGTGGTGACAGCCAGCTTTGCCGCCAATCCGCTGCTGCAGGTGAGTTTCAGTGGTGCCGGCACCGGCCAGGTACTCAGCATGCCTCCCGGAATCGACTGCCCGGGCAGCTGTGCAGCCGTGTTTCCGCCGGGCACATCGGTCACGCTGACGGCGACCTTGGGGGCAAGTGCCTACCGGGCGCTGGGTTGGGCTGGCGTCGCCGGCTGTGCCGGAGCCGGATCTTGCACGTTCGCGCTGGAAGAAGATCTCGAAGTGGCCGCCGGTTTCGGCCTGGAAGCCGGAGGCTCGCTGCGCTTTTTCGGCAACGGCAGCACGGCGCCGGGTCTGGATCGCGTGGCCGTGTCCATGGAACCGGACGGCAGTCCGGTCAACATCGGTGCCGGGGACTTCACGCTGGAGCTGTGGCTGAAGTCGGCCACCGGCAATGACAGCCCAGCCGAATGCATCGATGTCAACGAAGCCTGGATCGACGGCAATATCCTGCTTGATCGGGATACCTTCGGCGATGGCGACCACGGCGACTTCGGCCTGTCCATGATGTCTGGCCGCCTGGCCTTTGGCATCAGCCGCGGCAGCGAAGGCACCACGGTTTGCGGCAGCACGGACCTGCGCGATGGGCACTGGCACCATGTGGCCATTACCCGCGACGTGAACAGCGGGCAGGTGCAGCTGTGGTTGGACGGGGTGCTGGACGCGCAGGGCAGCGGACCGGTGGGGGATGTGAGCTACCGGGTTGGCCGGCCCACGCCCTGGCCCTGGGACTCGTTCCTGATTCTCGGCGCCGAGAAGCATGACGTCGGGGAGCATGACGTGGGGCAGGACTACCCCAGCTGGTCGGGCTGGCTGGACGAACTGCGCTTGAGCGTGGGCCAGCGCTACGCCACGTCCTTCACCCCGGACCAGCAACTGCTGCCGGATGCCGACACGGTTGCGCTGTACCGTTTTGACGAGGGCGAAGGCAGTATCGTGTTCGATGAGTCCGGTCAGTCCGGTGGCCCCAGCCATGGCGATCGCCGCCTGGGCGGCTCACCGGCCGGCCCGTGCTGGAGCGAGGATGTCCCGTCATTGGGCAGAATCTTCGCGGCCGACTTCGAGCCCGTGGGCTGCGCGTCGCCGTGATCGGTGCGCCCGTCATGGTCCGCCATTCGTTGCCAGCAGACGACTAGACGAGCAACCGGGAACAGCCAGGGGCGAAACTGCCC
>CAZFUH010000165.1:0-9220 GCA_964522235.1 uncultured Rhodanobacteraceae bacterium | reverse complement strand
AATCGGCGGTGGCGGCGGCGATGACCGCTTCCTCATCGGTGGCCAGGGTCCATAATTGAATTGCGCTTTCACCGTCGTGGATCGGGCCATCGCCACCGGCCTGGTTGCGAGCCGGGTCGATGCGGGCGCCGAGCGCGGCCAGGTGCTCGGCGATCGCAGCCCGGACCGGCGGCTGGTTTTCACCGATGCCGGCGGTGAACACCACGGCGTCCAGTCCACCCAGGGCGACGGCCAGCGCGCCGATGCCACAGGCGACGCGGTAGACGAAGATATCCATCGCCATGCGCGCCTGGTCGGAGCCGCTGGCGAGCAGGTCGCGGCTGTCTCCGCTCTCGCCAGACAGGCCGAGCAGGCCGGATTCGCGGTACAGCATCGACTCGACCTGCTCTGCGGTCATGCCCAGGCGACGCACCAGGTGCAACACGACGCCTGGGTCGAGCGCGCCGCATCGGCTGGCCATCGGCACGCCGTCGAGGGCGGAAAAACCCATGCTGGTGTCGATGCTGCGGCCATCGCGCATCGCGCACAGACTGGCACCGGAGCCGAGGTGGGCGACGACGACGCGGCCGGCGGCCAGATCCGGTGCCTGCTCGCGCAGGCGCTGGCTGATCCACTGATAGGACAGACCATGGAAGCCGTAACGGCGAATGCCTTCGGCGTCGAGCCGGCGCGGCAGCGCAAATCGCCAGGCACGCTCGGGCAGATCGGCGTGAAAGGCGGTGTCGAAACAGGCAACCTGACGCAACTCCGGATGGCGCTGCTGCAGCAGTGCGAGATAGGCCAGGTTGGCCGGTTGATGCAGGGGCGCCAGCTCGATCAAGCGACGCAGATCTTCGAGCACGTCCTGAGTCACGACGACCGGTCGCCGGTATCCGATTCCGCCGTGCACGACGCGATGACCGACCGCGCCGAACTCGGCCAATGGCCACACTTCGTCGAGAGTGTCCAGGACGGCGTTCTGGCCGGATCCGGCGCCGAAATCGCCGTGCCGTTCCAGCTCCCGGACGCCGTCGCCGACGTCAACGGACAACTGTAGGCGACCGATGCCCATGACCGCGCGAGCTCGACCGATGCAAGTCGGCGCGGCTTCCGGCTCGATTCGGTAGCGGCCGAACTTGATGTTCGACGATCCGGCATTGATTGTCAGCAGATACATGCTGCTGATTTCTGTGGTCATCGACTCGCTCGGGCTGGTGACGGATTCCGCGACCGCGATCACGGATCGTGTGCGTACCAAGGGGGGCCAGCGCGGATCCGGGTGATCGTAAGGTTACCGGAAGGTATCACGCCGATGCGGCAGTCACGATTCGGGCCATGGCGCAGTGGTCGGAATGAACGCTGCGACCTGCCCCGGCGGTCCGCCGTGACGGCGGACCGCCCGTCGAGTGCGAGTCCGAGGAGGAATCGAAATGAACAAGCAGACCTGGTTGAGCCCGATGCTCGTATTGGCCGCTCTGGCCGCCGCCGCGGTAGTGAAACCGGAGGCCCTGGTGAGCACGGCGCAGGCCGCCGAAACGACACCGGCCTGTGCCGCCGATCCGGCCTGGATCAACAGCCCGAGCCTGCCGACCGAGATCCCCGGCGGCGGCACCGACTTCTGCCAGTTCTATCAGTACGCGTGGCAGACCTTCCTGTACCTGGTCTCGCCGTCAGCCGGCGACAGCGGCATCCGCAACTTCGAAGTGCAACAGGACTATCCGACCCTGCTCGCCAGCGGCAAGGATTCGTGCACCGGTACCGCGGCCGGACCGCAACTGTTCGTGCGCATGCTCAAGGACGGCGATGCCGACGGCGACTTCGTCATTCCCGAGCGCATCGGCCAGGCTGGCGGCGGAGATACCATCTACGACCAGAGCGGCAACGTCGTGTTCTATGACGTACGCTTCGACCGTGGTCTGTGCAGCGCACCGATGACCGGCGACCTGCCGGCCGGCACCACCGAATTGAAATCGTCCTGGCGCGTACTCGATAGCAGCGACAGCGGCTACTTCACGATGCAGGCGATCATCGAGGGCGTTTCCGAACAGCCGATCACGCTCGGCATGGTCGGTTTCCACCTGTTTCGGACCACGAGCCAGCACCCCGAAGGCGTATGGATGACCTGGGAGCATGGCAGCAATGCTCCGGACTGCCTGCAGCCGCAGCCGACGCCTGCCTCGGGCTGGTCGTTCACGAGCAGCCAGTGCGCACAGTGCCTGGCCGGTTCAAGCACCGGTCCACTGGCGTGCAGCAGTTGCGGCTTCAACACGGCCAAGCCGAGTTCGAGCCTGACCGGAACGCCGAGCGAGATCTGCCGTGTATATCGCGACGGCACTGGACCGAACGACAACAAGGCCGCCGAAAACCTCGCCGACGTCGACAGCCTGAACCAGCAGCTGGTCGGTCCGAACGGCTTGCTCGCCAAGGCCGATCCGGAACTGAACATGGGCGTTTGGCAGAACTATTTCAATGTCGGCGGGCTTTGGGTCTCCGATCCGAGCCAGCCGGCGGATTCGGCGAATCAGCGCGGTTCGCTGCAACTGACCAACTCGACCATGGAGACCACGTTCCAGGGCACCTTCAAGGCGACCGGGTCCGGTGTCGTCCGAGGCGGCGCGGTGAACTGCTTTGGTTGTCATCAGTACACGCCGGGGCAGACCGCGACCAGCGGCCTGAGCCACATCTTCGACGATATTCATGGCAGCTCATCCGGCGACGCCGCGACGAAATCCGGTGCCCACGTTCTGCACTACGTCGGCAGCGGTCGGCCCGGCCTCGGCGCAGCAACCGGCGGCCTTCAGGACTCTCCGTAGCAGTCCTTCCCGACGGCGGCGAGTTCGGCGCCGCCGTCGGGGTTGCAGCGCTCTCCGGCTACGGGTCGACAGCAGCGGTCCTGGCCGCGTGCGCCATCAATTGGGCGATCGCGATCGAGGCCATGCGCACCCGCAGCGTGTCGGAACGACTGGTCAGAATCACCGGCACCCGCGCGCCGACGACGATGCCGGCGCCGTCGGCACCGGCGAAGTAGAACAGCTGCTTGGCGATCATGTTGCCGGCTTCGATGTCCGGCACCAGCAGGATATCGGCCTGACCGGCGACCGGCGAATCCAGACCCTTGGTACGGGCGGCATCCATGTCGATCGCGTTGTCGAAGGCCAGCGGGCCATCGACCAGGCCGCCGGTGATCTGGCCGCGTCGGGCCATGACCGTCAGCGCCGCCGCATCCAGCGTCGATTGCAGCTTGGAATTGACCGTCTCGACCGCCGACAACACGGCCACTTTCGGCGTCTCGATGCCCAGCAACAGCGCCAGCTGGATCGCGTTCTGGCAGATATCGCGCTTGCCATCGACGTCGGGTGCGATATTGACCGCGGCATCGGTAACCAGCAGCGGCCGCGGATACGCCGGCACGTCCATGACATAGATATGGCTGATCCGGCGATCGGTGCGGATGCCGCCATCGCGAGCGACGACGGCGGCCAGCAGTTCGTCGGTGTGCAGGCTGCCCTTCATGACCGCATCGACGCGGTGCTCGCGTGCCAGCCGCACACCGTATTCGGCGGCTGCGTGGCTATGGGGTACAAAGCAGCACTCGATGCCTTCCAGATCCATCTCGGCCGCCGCAGCCGCGGCCCGCAGCTTGTGTTCGGGTCCGATCAGGGTCGGCACGATGAGGCCGGCCTCACGCGCCTGCTGCACCGCCTGCATGGCGTGGATGTCGCAGGCATGGACGACGGCGACCCGAATCGGCGGCCGCTCGCGCGCCGACTCCAGGAGTGCGCGATAGCGATCGCCGTCGCCGCGAACCGCAGCCTCGCCCTTGCGGTCCTGCCGGTCCGAACCGGCGGTCATGTCCGCGCCCTCGGGTCGCGCACCACCAGGACATCGGTGTCCGCCGACTCCAGCACTCGCCGGGCGGTGCTGCCGATCAGGGTATCGAAGGCGGCGGTGCGACCATGGCTGCCGAGTACGATCAGGTCGGTGCCGACATCGCGGACATGATCGCCAAGCAAGGCCTCGACCGAGCCGAAGGCCAGGCGCAGGCTGGTTCGCTGGCGGTCTCCGGGATTGAGGCCGGCACGATCGAGAAAGACCTGCGCCTCGTCCTGCGCGGCACGAGCCAGTTCGGTTCGAGCCTGCTCGGAGTCCAGACGGCCGGCGAATGGTGGATAGTAGGCGTGGAACAGACTGAGCCCGGCGTCCGGGAACATCGCCAACGCCATGTGCAGAGCCCGCTGCGCGCTGTCGGAGAAATCGGTCGCAACGACGATGCGCCGGTACGGGCGCCGCGCTCGCTGGCGCACGACCAGCACCGGGACCCGAGCCCGACGCGCGACCCGGTCGGTGGTGTTGCCGAGCAGGATGCTGCCCAGGGTCGTGCCGCTGGCGATCCCGGTGACGATCAGATCCTCCGGTGTCGCTGCGGCAAGAATGCACTCGGCCGGCGCACCCTGCTCGACCCGCACTTCGAGCACCAGGTCGACATCGTCGATGTCGGCTCGGATACGCCGTTCGGCGACGATCCGGGCATCGGCACCTTCGCGCCAACCGCCTTCACCATCGCCGGTACCTGGCAGCGACAACAGCTCGCCGCGCTCGAGCGCGGTCAGGCTGAGCAGCGGCACCCGCCACTGGCGCGCCAGCAGAACAGCACGATCCAGGGCACGGTCGCATCGATGGCTGAGATCATTGGCCAGCAACAGCCGCTGCGGCAATGGCATGCCATAGGTTTCGCTCATCATCGCCTCTCCAATCGCAGGATTCATGATCGCACGGCCGTCTTCGCTGTGAGTCCGCCACGGTCGGCCTTCGCCCGCAGTTCAGCAAACAACGACCATCGCCTCAGTACGGTCTTTTCCAGTTCCAGCACCACGAACACCAGCGCGCACAGTATCAGGACAAGCAAACCGTCGATCAGCGCCACCGGTCGGGATCCGAACAGCATCTGCATCCAAGGAGCATAGGTGAAAGCAAGCTGGGCGATAACCACGGCCATCACGGCGTACAGCACCGCCGGCGTACCCCGGACACCGCGCCAGCTGAAGGCGCTCATATGCAGATAGCGGACACTGAACAGGTAGAAGATCTCGAGCACGCAGAAGGCATTCACGACCAGGGTACGGGTGGTTTCGATGTCCAGTCCGCGGCGTTCGCCATACAGCATCACGACAAAGGCGACGGCAACGAACAACAGCGACACGAACAGCACGCGCCACAGCATGAACGGCGACAGCAGGGGTGCCTTCGGCGATCGCGGCGGCCGCTGCATGACGCCAGGCTCGGCCGGCTCGAAAGCCAGGGACAGGCCGAGGGTGACGGCCAGGACCATGTTCAGCCACAGGATCTGCACCGGCGTCATCGGCAGAGCGAGCCCGGCGATCAGAGCGACGACGATGACCAGCATCTCACCGCCATTGGTCGGCAGCGTCCACGCGATCACCTTGCGGATGTTGTCATAGACCGTGCGGCCCTCGTAGACGGCGGCGGCGATCGACGCGAAATTGTCGTCGGCGAGAACGATCTGCGCCGCCTCCTTCGCCGCCTCGGTGCCCTTGTGGCCCATCGCGATGCCGACGTCGGCCTGCTTCAATGACGGCGCATCGTTGACACCGTCACCGGTCATTGCCACGACCGCCCCGGATTTCTGCAGGGCACGCACCACGCGCAGCTTGTGTTCCGGACTGGTGCGGGCAAAGACGGTGGCGCGCACGGCAACAGCCGGCAGCGCGGAGTCCTCGATTTCATCCAGCTCGGCACCGGTGATCACCAGCGGCTGTTCGGCCAGGCCGAGCTGGCCGGCGATCGCCGCCGCGGTTGCGGCATGATCGCCGGTGATCATCTTCACGTCGATGCCGGCGCTGTGACAATCGGCAACCGCGGCGATCGCTTCCGGTCGCGGCGGATCGATGAAGCCGATCAGACCGGCAAAGCAGAGCTCGACGAGCTGATCGTGATCGAAGTGTTCGGGCACGGCCGGCAATGACTTGCAGGCAAAGCCCAGCACGCGCTCGCCGGCTGACGCTGCATCAGCGATCGCCTGCTCCCAGTAGTCACCGTCCAGCGCCCGCTCGGCACCGTCCGCGGCCATTGCGCAATGGCTCATCGCAAGCAACCGCTCGGGGGCGCCCTTGACCATCAGCAGCGCACCGCCGCCAGGCTCGCGGTGCACGGTGGCCATGTAGCGATGCCGGGCATCGAACGGTATCTCGTCATGACGCGGATGGGCGTCGTGGCCGGCGAACGGCTCCTGCCCGGCCTTGATCGCGAGTGCGATCAGAGCACCTTCCATCGGGTCGCCGTCGACACGCCAATGACCATCGATCTCGTGCAGGCGGGCATCGTTGCAGAGCAGGCCGATCCGCACCAGCTCTTCGATGTCGGCACCCGCTTCGGACTCCAGGCGGCCGACCGGAGCGTAGCCGGAGCCACTGGCCAGGACTTGTCCGGTGGCCGTGATCAGCCGCCGTGCGGTCATCTCATTGCGGGTCAGAGTGCCGGTCTTGTCCGAGCAGATGACGGTGGTCGCACCGAGCGTCTCGACCGCCGGCAACCTTCGCACGATGGCATTGCGCGTCGCCATGCGCTGCACCCCCAGGGCCAGGGTGATGGTGATCACCGCCGGCAATCCCTCGGGCACCACGGCGACCGACACCGCGACCACCAGCATCAAGGCGTCCACCCAATCGTAGCCGCGCGCGAACAGGGCGTAGGCGAACAGCGCTGCCGCGAGCGAAAATGCGAACACGGTGAACTGACCGCCGAAGCGGTTGATCTGGCGCAGCAGCGGCGTCGTCAATTGCTCGACCCGGCCGATCAGGGTGCTGATCCGGCCGATCTCGGTCTGGCTCCCTGTTGCCGTCACCACGGCCGTGGCCTGACCGGCAGCGACCAGGGTGCCGAAGTAGGCCATGCCGGAGCGATCGCCGAGAGCAGCGTCGGCCGCCACCGGCTCGATGTGCTTTTCCGCCGCGACCGATTCTCCGGTCAGTGCTGCTTCGTCGATCAGCAGGCCGCGCGCACGCAGCAGACGCAGGTCCGCCGGCACCCGATCGCCGGCTTCCAGCAGGACGATATCCCCAGGCACCAGGTCGGGCACATCGACGATCCTGCGTTCGCCATCACGCAGAACGCGGGCATGCGGCGACAGCATTGCCCGCAGCGCAGCCAGAGCCTGTTCCGCCTTGCCCTCCTGGACCACGCCGACGATGGCATTGATCAGCACCACGGCCAGGATCACCGCGGCGTCGACGAAGTGGCCGACGCCAGCCGCGATCGCGGCGGAGACCAGCAGAAACACGATCAGGGCATTGCGGAACTGCGCCAGAAAACGCCAAATTGCATGCGGCGGCTTCGCCTCCGGCAGCGTATTGGCGCCGTACCGCGAGCGCCGCCGTTCGACTTCGGCCAGGTCCAAGCCGCGTTCGGCGGATACGGCAAACGCTGCAAGCACGTCGGCGGCAGGCAGGGCGTGGGCGCGGTCGGCGAGATCGTCGGTACCACGATCGGTCATGGCGGTCAGGCAGCGGCGGGAACGAAGCTACTTTCGCACAGCCGCGACCGTAACCGGAATGACAGCGGTCAAGAGATGGACCGCGCCCAGGAACCCGCGCGGCAGACGCCGTCCGGGCGGCAACGGCGTTCCACCTTGAACGCATTTCCGGTCCTTTTCGAAGCTCGCCTAGCTTTTATACTTGCCGGCCACAAGTTCGGAGTCGCTCGATGCAGCCGTCGCTGATCTGGTCCCATCTCGAAGCGCTGCTCGCGGCCGGTGCCGATCCGAACCGCGCCGAACCCTACCGCAAGCGCCTGCTCGCAAGTCTGCAACCGCTGGCGCCACGAGAGGTCGCGCGGCTGTTGCGGGAGATCCACGATCAGCGCTGCCGACTACGACAGCGCTCGCTGTGGTGCGCGGCATCGCTGATCCGCGGCAGTTTATGCGACGACGAGCAGTTCAGCGCTTTTCGCGCCTGGCTGATCGCGCACGGTCGCGCCGTAGTCGACGCGGCACTGAACGATCCGGACACTCTCGCCCGCCTTGAGGTGGGCAAAGATCGCGATGGCCGACCGGAGCCGTCGCTGTTGGCGATCAATGCCACGCCTGGCAAGGTCTACGCGAAAAAAGTTGCTGACGATCACGAACTCGATGCCGCGATCCGGGCCGAGTTCGAAAGCGACGGCGACCCAGACGGCGGTGATGATGACTCTCATATCGGCTGGGCATACTGGTCGACGCCCCGGGACGAGGAATTGAAGAGGAATTTCCCGGCGCTTTGGACGCGCTATGGTGAACACTGGCAGTCGGCACCGGCTGGCGACGATCCGGCGCACCCGTTCGCGGACATGGTACGGGAAGTCGAGCTGCCGGGGCTGGGCCGGATCGGCATCGGCGATACCCTGGTCTGGCGTCACGATGGCCGCAGTTTCACCGTGCTTGGCATCAGCGACACCTCAGCCATGCTTCGCAACGTGGTAGGCGATGACAGCGACGACAACTTTTGTTTCGGCGACATCGAGACCCGCTACATCGCCCGCATCCGCGACCCCGAGGGCCGGGTCCACTGCAATCTGTCACTGTCTCAATGCTACCTGCGCCGGCCGGACCAACCAGATTCCGGACCGCAGCTGATGCTGGCGGAGGCTGAGGATTCTGACGCGGACGAAGCCGACGTCGACGATGCCTGGAGCGAACGCAGCGACGCGATCCAGGCACGGCTCGAAGCGGCATTGGCTGCCGATGGTGTTCCGGTGCGCGTCAGCTACTGCGCGTATGAGGAAGAGGAGGATGGGCTGCCAATCGACAATCTCGACACCCTGGCCTACCGTGGACGCATCCGCTTCGTCGAGGTCGACTTCAGCGATGGCGAGCGCTATGAGAGCATCGAGCTGAACAACCCGACCTGGATCGATGTCGCCCGCGCTGCCAATCAGGCGATCCTCCAGCTTGGCTACGAGGATCACATCCATCTGGAAGGCTTCGAAATCGACGAACAGCCGAGCGATGGTCCTGCCGTTGCCAGCTTCATGCTCGGTTCCTGAGCAGCCTGGGCAGCGAATTCGTCGCCGGTGATCTGCAAGGACTGCTCGAATCGGAGCAGGCCGATGCTCGGATCATCGCGCTCTGGGCCGGTCTGAGCTGCGTTTTTCGCTGATCCGCGCAAGGAAACTGCACGGCAGAGGCCGCTCCTGGTGTGGTGCGTCGGAAGTTTGGTGCCTTTATCGCGCCGTGGATTCGGTCCCGAGA
>CAZFUH010000164.1:0-9228 GCA_964522235.1 uncultured Rhodanobacteraceae bacterium | reverse complement strand
TGTGATGCCTTCACCTGCTGGTAGAAGCGCGACCAGTCCGGTTGTGCCAGCCAGTTCACCTCGACTTCGAGGGCGTGACGATCGGCGACATGGCGGGCGAAATCGCGCAGCAACTCGGCACTGGCACCGGTCGGCAGGCCATCGTCGCCTGGTTCGGCGAATCCGGTGGCCGGCACGTACAAGAAATGCAGTCGTACCCGGCCTTCGTGCTTTGCGTCGACGAATGAGCTGCCGGTTCTCGGTTCGTCGCTGGCAGGCGCATGCTGTTCGACCAGGCGTGCGGACGTCTCGGCGGGAGGCGGGATCGCGGCGGCATGACCGGCGAACAGGAACAGCGACAGCAGGCGCGCGCGAGTGTTCATTGCGCCACGATACTCGATCAGTACCAAGGCCGACAGGCTGCCAGCCCTGGTGAATCGAGCACGGAGCGTCGCGCGGGTGGGTTGCCGCTGGCCGCCGCGCGAGTCAACGATCGCGATCGAGCCAGACTTCCAGACCCCGGGCATTGAGGTCGATGTCGATGCGCAGCAGATCCAGGATCGTGGCGTCGTCGAGATCGACACCGTGATCTCGTGTCCAGTCCAGGTAATGGGCGGCCAATTCGGTGCAGATGGCGCCGTGCCGTTCCCTGCGGTCCGCGTTGCGGCGGGCAATCGCCACCGTGGCGTCGATGCGCGAATGCAGCTCGGCAGCACGCGTGGCTACGTCTTCGACGCGACCGAAATGGGTGACGTAAATTGCCCGTGGAGCATGATCGAGCATGCGCTCGATCGTCGCGTGCAAGGCCTCCGGATCGAACTGCACCGGTGTCGTCGTCGGGATCACGAAGGCGCCGCGCTGACTGTCCAGCTCGCGATAGGACAGGCCGAAACTGTCGCCGGCAAAGAGCACCTGCGCTTGCGGGTCATGGACAACCAGGTGGTGGCGGGCGTGGCCAGGCGCGTCCAGGCAAAGCAAGGGGCGACCCGCCAGCTCGACGATGTGTCCGTCACCGGCCTCGACCACGCGCTCGGCCGGTACCGGCAGCACGCCGCCGTAGGTGCGCTGCATCTCGTCCTCGCCATAGACTTCGGTCGCACCGGCGATCAGGGCACTGGGATCGATCATGTGGCGAGCACCGCGCGGATGAACGACCAGCTGCGCATTGGGCAATTGCTGCATCAGCTGTCCGGCGCCACCGGCATGGTCGAGATGGACATGGGTCAGGATCAGCCAGTCGACCAGCTCGGTGGTCATGCCGGCCTGGTCCAGGCCGGCCATCAACTGCGGCAGCGCGTAGCTGGTGCCGCAGTCGATGAACGCACCACGGCCGTTGCCGACGACCAGGTAGGCGGCATCGAAGCCGGGTCGTCCGAGCAACAAGGTGTCGATCAGGTGAATGTCCTGATTCTCGGAAGGCGCTACCGGCTCGGCGGCGGAATCATGGTCGATGATGGCCGTTCTCCGTCGTGGTCGAGGTCACTATACCGATCCGGCGGGACTCGTGTCGGAGTTCAATCGCTGGACGCTACATGTCCAGAAGCGATTGCGCCATTGCGCCGCAGCTGCGACGTACGCCGTCGGCGATGTGCTCCTTCAGGCGTGCGTCGAGTGCAGCGCGATCGGTCGCCAGATCATCGGCGAAGCTGCCCAGACTCATGCGCAGGGTGATCAGGAAGGTGCTGATCGACATGCAAACCGAGTCGGCGTCGCCGCCGGCATTGGCGAGGCGGGTCTCGATGTAGCGGGCGGGGATGTCGACGTAGCAGAGCTGGTAGGCGCGTGTGGCGTCGGCGATCTGGCCGCTGGCCTGTTGGCCACGGCCGACCGCCAGGCCGGTGACGATTGCGCAGGCCCGGGTCGGATTCTCGCCGCGGCCGGCGGCTTGCCAGGCTTCGGTCAGGGGTTCCCGATAGCTTTCCGGGAGGTTTGGAGGCGCGTCGGTGCTGCCTGCGCAGGCGCTCAAGAGCAAGGTCAGGGGCAGGGAAAGGGCAGGCAGGCAGGGTAGCGACTTCATGGTGCAGGTCTCCGATTTCGGGAATGGGGTGGGTGCGTACGCCAAATGCCGGTGCCCCGACGGCGCCGAACGGCAGCCGGGGCAATGATCAGATTCGTTTCCGGTCAGTTGACTAACGTAGCCGGGGGAACTCGGCTGCCACGGCATCCGTTGTTCGGCAAACCAGGCGACAGCGGCGATACTGAGCGTTCGAACCCGCGCAAGGGTCAAGGAGACCGAGCATGCTTTCCGAGCCTGGCAATCTGTTGCTCGACGCTGGATCCCCGACGGAGCAGGAGCAGTTCCAGATCCTGTTGCAGACTCCCGGCCTGCGCCTGGAGCGGATCGTCTCCCACGGCCAGGCGACGCCGCCAGGGCAGTGGTACGACCAGGACGATCCGGAATGGGTGTTGCTGGTTCGCGGCAGCGCCGAGCTGGCGTTCGACCGAGGTCGCAAGGTTGAGCTGAAGGCTGGTGACTACGTGTTGATCGAAGCCGGGTCTCGACACCGGGTAGCTGTCTGCAGCGACGACGCGATCTGGCTCGCCTTGCATTTCAAGTCTGGATGAGCAGGCGGTAGGCGGCGGCCCAGCGCCTGCTATGGAAATGTGTTCGAGGCCAGGAACGATTCGCACAGACTGTGCTGTGCATCTCAGTTCGATTTCCCTACGCCGGCGACGACGGCCACCCCGATGGTCGCCACGCGTGCTGACGGGTTGACGGCTGCACGATGACGGTCAACGGAATTCAATCGTTTACGCCGAAGTTTTCGATCGGCAGGTTTACGGAAGGTTTCCCGCTGCCGCAGCGCCTACAACGGTCGCCACGAATGGCGAACGCCGACAGGCGACGGGGAGGGAAGCTCATGCAGAGAATGTCGCGGCCGATCGAGGCGATGAACGATCACTACGATGTGGTGGTGATCGGATCCGGTTATGGCGGCGGCATTGCCGCATCCCGCCTGGCCCGCGCCGGACGCAGCGTCTGTCTGCTCGAACGCGGCCGCGAGCTGCATCCGGGCGAGTACCCCGAGCATGTCCTGCAGGCGACCGAGCAATGCCAGTTCAACACCCCGGATGGCCATCTGGGTTCGCGGCTGGGCATGTTCGAGTTTCACGTCAATCCGAATCAGCAGGTGCTCGTCGGTTGCGGTCTGGGCGGGACCTCGCTGATCAATGCCAATGTCGCGCTGAAGGCGGTGCCGGCGGTCTGGGCGGATCCGCGCTGGCCGCAGGCAATTCGCGACGACCAGGAGACCCGGCTCGCGGTCGGATATCAGCGCGCCCAAGCCATGCTGCAACCGAACCCGTATCCGGCCGGCGCACCCACTCTGGCCAAGCTCGCTGCCTTGGAGAAGTCGGCGCAGGCACTCGGCGACGGTGCGCGTTTCTATCGGCCGCCGATCAACGTGCATTTCCAGGACGCCGTCAACGCCGCCGGGGTCGAGCAGAAAGCCTGCACGCTGTGCGGCGACTGTGTTGCCGGCTGCAATCATTGGGCCAAGAACACGACCCTGATGAACTACATCCCGGACGCCTGGCGGCACGGTGCTGAAATCTACACCTGCTGCCCGGTGCGCTGGCTGGAACGCCGCAGCGGCGCAGACGGACAGCCGTTTTGGGCGGTGCATTTCCAGGTTGAAGGCAGCGGACGCGATCGTTTCGATGCGCCGGAGCTGTTTGTCACTGCCGACGTCGTCATCGTCTCCGCCGGCACCCTGGGTTCGACCGAGATCCTGCTGCGTTCACGCGAACGTGGTCTGAGCACGTCGAGCCAGCTCGGCCAGCGCTTCACCGGCAATGGCGACGTCCTCGGCTTCGCGTACAACACCACCGATCCGATCCACGGCATTGGCTTCGGCGATCATCCCCCGGGCGAGCTGGCCAACGTCGGTCCGTGCATCACCGGCATCATCGATCGCCGCGACGTCGAGCCGGCCAGCGACGGCTTCGTCGTCGAAGAAGGTTCGATCCCCGGCGCCATGGCCGCCTTGCTGCCCGAGGCGTTCGCGCTGGCCGCGCACAAACTGGGCGTAAGCAGCAGCCATGGACTGGTCGATCGCCTGCGCCATGATGCGCGTGCGGTCGAAAGCCTGGTGCGCGGCCCCTACCATGGCGCCGTCGATCACAGCCAGACCTACCTGGTCATGTGCCATGACCATGACGGCGGCGTGCTCGGCCTCGCCGACGATCGCATCCGCGTCGATTGGCCCGGCGTCGGCAAGGAGAAGATCTTCCAGCAGGTCAACGACTACCTGCAGGCCTCGACGGTTCCGCTCGACGGTTCCTGGCTGCGCGACCCGATCTGGACCGAGCCGCTGAACGATGCGCTGATTTCAGTGCATCCGCTCGGCGGCTGCGTCATGGCCGAGAACGCAACCGGCGGTGTCGTCAATCACAAGGGCCAGGTGTTCAGCGGCGACGGCGGCGACGCCGTGCACGAAGGTCTGTACGTCAGCGATGGCGCGGTGATCCCGGTATCGCTCGGGGTCAACCCGCTGCTGACGATCTCGGCGGTGGCCGAGCGCAATATGGAGCTGCTCGCCAGCGAACGCGGCTGGTCGATCGACTACGACAGCGCACCGCCGCTGCCGACACCGGCACCAGGTCCGCAGCCACTGGGCATGCGTTTCACCGAAACCATGAAAGGCTACTTCTCGACCGAGGTCGTCAGCGAGGACTACCAGGCCGCCTACGATCAGGGCGAAACCGTCGACTCGACCATGGCGTTCACGCTGACCGTCGAGACCGATGATCTGGATGCCCTGATCGACCAGCCGGCGCATCTGGCTTCGATGTACGGCACGGTCTTGTGTCCGGCCTTGTCGCCGACGGCGCTGACCGTGCATGACGGAGTCTTCAACCTGTTCGTCGACAACCCGACCGAGGTCGATGTCAAGAACATGGTCTATCGCATGCGCCTGCTCGCCGAGGATGGACGCAGCTGGTTCTTCCACGGCTACAAGCAGGTCAGCGATGCCTCGCTGCTCGCGGCGTGGCCGCAGACGACGACGCTGTATGTCACCGTTTACGAAGGCAGCGATGCCACCGGGCCAGTGGCCGGCCGCGGCATCCTGCACATCGAGCCGGCCGATTTTCTGCGCCAGATGACCACGATGCGGGTCACCGGCGGCGACAGCGAGAAGCAGCGACTGGCTGGTCTGGCGCGCTTCGGCGAGTATTTCGCCGGCGTGCTCTGGCATGCCTACGGCGGCGTCTTCATCAGCGATCCGTACTTCAATCCGGACGCGCCACCGCGCAAGAAGCGCCTGCTGCGCGTCGGTGCGCCGGAGTTGCATCCGTTCCTGACCTCGGACGGTGTCGAGCTGCTTCTGACCCGATACCGCGGCGGCGACAAGGGTCCGGTGATCCTGGTGCACGGGGCCGGCGTTTCCAGCGGCATCTTCTCGACCGACCTGATCGACACCAACCTGCTGGAGTATCTGTACGCCCACGGCTACGACGTCTGGCTGTTCGACTTCCGGGTCTCGATTGCGCTGGCTGCATCCGGACAGCGTTCGAACGGCGACCAGGTCGCCAGCATCGACCATCCCGAGGCGGTGGCGCTGATCCGCAGCGTCACCGGGGCGCCGACGATCCAGGCAGTCGTGCATTGCTATGGTTCGAACACCTTCTTCATGGCCATGCTCGCCGGCCTGGAAGGCGTGCGCTCGATCGTCTGCTCGCAGGTCGCAACCGACCTGGTCTGTCCACCCTTGACCAAGCTCAAGACCGGCCTGCATCTGCCCGGCCTGCTCGACAAGCTCGGGGTCGAATCGATGTCCGCCTATGTCGACAGCAATGCCGGCTGGAAGAGCCGGCTGTACGACGATCTGTTGCGCTTCGTGCCGGTTCCGAAGGGCGAATCCTGTCACAGCGAGGTCTGTCACCGGATTACCTTTCTGTATTCGCTGCTCTACCAGCACGCCCAGTTGAACGAGCGCACGCACGACAACCTGCACGAGCTGTTCGGCGTCGGCAATATCGCCACGTTCGAACACCTGGCCGAGATGGTGCGCCAGGAGCAGGTCGTCGACCATACCGGCGGCGATGTCTATCTGCCGCATCTGGATCGGCTGAAGCTGCCGATTCGTTTCATCCAGGGCGCGGAAAACCGCTGTTACCTGCCTGCGAGCACCGAGCGCAGCTTCCAGCGTCTTTGCCAGGTGAATGGTCCGGACCTGTACGACCGCCATCTGGTGCCGGGCTTTGGCCACATTGACTGCATCTTCGGCAAGCGTGCGATCGAAGAGGTCTACCCGCTGATCCTGGAACACCTGGAACGCACCCTGTAGCACGCCGTTCACGGCCCGGCATTCGCGCTTGACCTGGAGGTTTCATGAATACCTATGTCCGATCCGACAGTCTGCCGCCGTTGAACGGCTGGTTGCGCGCGTATCGCCTGTTCGCCTGGCTTGGCATCGTCTTCAATCTCGGCTTCATCATCCCGGCCCTGTTCGCGCCCGACCTGCTGGAGACCGTACTCGGGCCGGGTGCGGTGGAGCTTTCCTATGTCTGGGTCGCCGCCGCCGGCATGGTGTTGGCCATTGCGACGGTGTTCTACATCCCCGCCGCGAAGGCACCGCGCCGCTATCCGAGCTATGCCTGGCTGAGCGTCGTCGGCCGAGGCCTGGCGGCTGCATTCTGGATATGGATCAGTCTGTACTGGGCCTTGCCCGGGCCGATCGCGATGTTCTGGATCGGCGACTTCACCTTCTTCGTGCTGTTCCTGGTCTGTCTGCAGCTCGGGATGCCGGAACGCATGCGCATCGGCGCCGCGAACCTGGCGCGGGTGTTTTCCGACTGGCGCTGGCCGGCGTCGGCCGGTCTGGCGATCGATGCCTTCCGCAGCTTCGTGCTGCTTGCGGTTGCAGTGAATCTCGCCTTTGCGCTGCCGGCCCTGCTGGCGCCGGCCTGGCTCGCCGCCCAACTGGGAACGACACCGTTGTCGTTCACCTATCTATGGCTTGGCAATACCGGCGTCCTGCTGGTGCAGGTCAGTCTGTTCCTGATACCGGCGGCGCGTGATCCGGTGCGCAATCACGTGTATGCCTGGCTGGCGGTGGCGGCGTCGGCGGCGATGGCCGTGTTCTGGCTATGGCAATACGGCCAGTGGCAGTTGCTGGGCCCGTCGGCCTGGTTCTGGCTGCCGGCCGCAGTTTTGGCGGTAGCCCAGGCAGTGGCGCTACAGCGCGCCCTGCCTGGGCGTTTTTCTTTCAGCCCATTTAATTTTTTCAAATGGCTGGGTGGGCTCGGTCGCGAGATCGCAGCCGCATTCCCGACCTTGCTTGCGCGTATCAGCGCGGTCATCGTCGCCGTCGCACTGGTTGTAGTCAGCTACGGGTTGTGGGCAAACCTGGTGCGGGCTCAACCGGATCGTCTGTTTCCGGACGGCGAGAGCCAGTTCAAGTATGGCGCGATCGGCCTCGGTCAGGCCTACCGCGTCCCGCTGTACCTGTGGGAGGTCATTCCCGAAGTCTGTTCGGATCTGTTGCCAACCGTGGCGGCAGACGTACCCTTGGCACCCTCGACGCTGGATGCCTCGCAACGAGCCTGGGCCTCGTTGGGCGTGCTGTACGAGGACGGCGAGGCCTTGCCGGTCGGATTCGCGCTGCGTGAGATTGGTTACCCGGCGGTCGAGCCGAACTGCGCCTTGTGCCACACCGGCAGCGTTCGCACCGCACCCGACGCGCCCGCACAGTTGATCCTTGGCGGTTCCGCGCATGAACTGGATCTGCAGGGCTTCCAGTGGTTCCTGTACGACTGCGCCAACAGTCAGGACTTCACACCGGACAATCTGCTGGCAAAGATCGAGGCACGGCACAGCCTGGGTCGGGTCGAACGCCTGGTGTACCGCTACGCAATCCTGCCGTTCTCGAAGGCCGGATTGGCGATCCAGCGCGAGGCGTATCAATGGCAGAAGTCGCGACCGCAACAGGGCCGCGGTCGCACCGACACCTTCAACCCGACCAAGATCGTCGTATTCCACCAGCCCGATGACGGCAGCATCGGCACGGTCGACCTGCCGGTGATCTGGAACCAGCGCGCGCGTGTCGGCCTGTACCTGCATTGGGACGGCAACAACAACGACATCCGCGAGCGAAACTATGCCGCCGCGATGGCAATCGGAGCCAGTCCGTACTCGGTGCTGCCCGAGCATTTCCAGCGGGTCACTGACTATGTCCTCGACCTGCCGCCGCCGTCGTTCCCGTTTCCGGTCGACGAGGTGGCCGCCGAACGTGGCTGGGCGGTGTTTCAACAGCACTGTGCCGACTGCCACGCATTCGGCAGCGCCAAGGTGGGGACGGTGACGCCGATCGCCGAGATCGGCACCGACCGCCATCGTCTGGACAGCTTCACCGAGGATCTGGTCGATGCCTTCCACGGCATCGACGAGGGGCCGTTCCACTTCGAAGCCTATCGCAAGACCGAGGGCTATTCGAACCTTCCGATCGACGGCGCCTGGGCACGTGCTCCCTACCTGCACAATGGCTCGGTGCCGACCCTGCGCGATCTGCTGTCGCCGCCGGCGCAGCGGCCGCAGCGGTTCATGCGCGGCAGCAATGTCTATGACCCGCAGCAGATGGGCTTCGTCTCCGGCCCGCCGCTGCTCGGCCCCGGTTTCGAACTCGATACCACCATTGCCGGCAATGCCGCCGTCGGTCACGACTACGGCACCGACCTCGACGAGCAGGCCAAGAACGACCTGATCGAGTATTTGAAGACGCTGTGAGAGCAACCGCCGGGAGCGCGCAATGAGTGTCATCGAAACCGTACAACACGACGTCGGCTCCTTGTTTCAGAGCCTGGTCGAGGATGTCGCCGGGCGTATCGACAAGCGCCGCGGCGCCGACGGCGAAGTCGCCGACACGACCCGGGGCAGGCGGGCGGATCTGCGCCATCCGCTGATCGCAGTCGCGACCCACATCGCCAAGCGCTGGGCGCAAGGTGCCAGCGCGACTCCGGCCTCAATGCTGGAGTCGGCGACCCGGCGCGGCGTCGACGCCTCCGGGGTCTGGCATTGTGTCGATCTCGCGTCCCGCCTGTTCCTTGCCCGGATCAAGCAATCTCCCGATGCCCAGCAACTCGAAGACGAATTGAAGTTTTCCACCTGCGACCCGGAGTGGATCGAAGCGATCACCCGGTATCTGGAGTACTTCGGTGTCGACGGCAAGAAGAATCCGATCCCGTATGTCCGTTATCAGGACATGGACGACTACGTGCTCGACAGTCTGCCGGCGAACGCGCGCATCG
>CAZFUH010000163.1:0-9423 GCA_964522235.1 uncultured Rhodanobacteraceae bacterium | reverse complement strand
GGCGTCGAAAGACATTGTTCGTCGTCGCATTGCTTCATTCCGTCACCGGCTTCGCTGATGGCAGTCTCGACCCCGAGCTCGGCATTGCCGGCGAATTGCTGATCACGCGCGTTCACAGCACACATTCAACGAACGAGGAACTTGGTGGCCTTGCGCCTTTGCCGGACGGCCGCTACTACTGGGCGATGTCCGATGGCGACACGGGCATCTGGTTGGCGCGCATGCATCGGAATGGCAGCTGGGACACCGGCTTCGGCGGCAACGGACTGATCGAGCTGGACGCTTGTGTTGCCAATCCACCTCGGGGGGTGCGGGTCGCAGCAGATGACCAGGATGGTGTCGTGCTGTGGACCGGAAGCTGCCTGCTCCGTTTCCACGCCGATGGCAGTCCGGACCCCGACTTCGCTGCCGGAAGCGCGGTGCCGGGTTCAGGTTTCCGGGCATCGTCCCTGCTCCGCGGCGTCAACGGCCATTGGCTGCTCGCCGGCACCGTCGGCGATCAGCAGTTCGCGGTCTGGCGCTTCCAGACCGACGGCAGCAACGATCCGGAGTTCGGAGATCAGGGACAGACGCAACCAGCCTTGCCGGCCGGCAGTGTGCGCCAGTTGAAGGCGATGCAGGAACGCACCGATGGTCGTCTCCTGCTTGCCGGCGGCGTCGGCACACCACAGATGCATCTGGTCCTGCTGCAGCTGCTGCCGGATGGCACACCCGATCCCGGCTTTGGCGATCAGGGCTTGGCAATGGTACCGCCGCCGGATGGATTCAATTCGCTGATCGCCAAGGCACTGACGTTCGATCGCGACGGCAGCGTCATCGTCGCCGGCAACGGCGGCAATGGCATGCAATCGTGCTGTGTCCTGGTCACGCGCTTTGATCTGTCGGGCGAGCCGGATCCGACCTTCGGTCTGCGATTGCTGCCAGCTCCACTCGCTGTAACGCTGTCGCCATTCGGCGAAACGAGCCACGGTCTGGCGCTGCTTCCAGGCAGGCAGATCCTGCTCGCCCGAACTTCGTTTCCATTTCCAACCGCGGCGGTAAACAGCCGAACTCGTTTCACCCTGATCCGGCTGCATGCCGACGGCGATCTCGATATGGATTTCGGCGACGGCGGCTGGCAGACGTATGTGGTCAGCGATCCGACCGGAGCCGGCATGGGCGGGCCGTACACCATGTTGCATGGTATGCACTACGCTGGCGCCAGCGCGCTGCTGTTCGGCCGCACCTTTTTCGAGGACATCAACAGCGACGGTCGCGACTTCGTCACTCTGGTCCGGGCCCGCTTCGAGCGTCTGTTCGACGACGATTTCGAACCCTGACGGCAGCGACCGCCGCCCCAGTGTAGAGTGACGCACCACGCTAGCCCGCATTATTCATGAACGTTCGTCGCGAGACCGTCGAGACGCCGCTGGGACGCGGCGCGCGGACTGGAAGGCGGCGAAGGCGTAGCCGACACTACGTCGAGCCGACTGGAGGGAGCACGTCGCGTCCCAGCGGATGGATCGGCGGCCGCAGCAGAAGGTTCATGAATAATGCGGGCTAGCAGCGCTGTTCGGCCGAGATCGGCACTGCTAAGCTGCGGCGGTCAACGGCCAACACCGACGGGGAATTCCAATGAAACTCACCACTCGCCTGCCGCTGGCAGTTGCGCTGCTGTCGGCTTGTGCCGCGGCTCCGGCGCAGACGCTGGATTTTGTCAGTACCGATGGCTTCGAGCGTCTGCAGGCAATGCGGATCGTCAATCTGCAACTGCGCGACCCACATCTGTTCACGCAGATTTCGATCTTCTGCACTGACATCACCGACAGCGCGAACGCGCAGATCAACTCGACCCTGAGCGCCGACAGCGACGAGGATGGCTATCTCGACAACAGCCCGACCTTGCTGTTCCGGCCGCTGCACAGCAATGGCCGCCGCGGCCTGGCGCACGTCGGCAATGCCGTTTGCACCGCACCGTCCGCTGGAACCAGTTGCGAGGCCGGGGCCGAGCCGCCACAACCGATCGAATACGGCAGCCTGGCCGTCGGCACCTGCCTGGCGCCGATTCCGGGCACAGTGCGGCCGTACGCACCGGCGGTCGACAATTCGGTCGGTCCCTGCTTTGCCAGCGACCAGGCCGAGATCGACTTCGACATCGGCATGCCCCTGCCGCTGCAGGACATCCGTCTGGGCGGTAGCTGGCGTGAAAGTCCGACACCCGGACTCGGCAACGGCCTGTTGTACGGCTTTCTGACCGAAGAGGCGGCCGCGGCAATGCTGATCACCTTGCCCTTGATCGGCACCGTGCCCTTGGCCAGCCTTCTGCCCGGCGGCACCGGCAACTGCGCTGCACACAGCGACAGGGATGTCCACAACGATGTTCCGGGCTGGTGGTTCTATTTCAACTACATCGCCGATCAGGTGCCGTACGTGGAATAGCCGTGAACGCGGCTTGGCAGACGCCGGACCCCGGGCTCATGTGTCTGTCATGTGTCTGGGTTAGCCTGACCGTCACTGCTGCATATCTCCACTGACCCATGCATCCGTGCCGACTGCTTCTGCTTGCCGCTGCGCTGCTGTGCCTGCCCGCCTGTGCGCATGAATCCAATGGCCGCAAGCCCGACACCGCGGCATCGGCGGAACCGTTGCTGGTGTTGATCTCGCTCGACGGCTTCCACCCCGACTATCTCGATCGCGATCTGACACCGACACTTCGCTGGCTGGCCGACAATGGCGTTCGTGCGCGCTGGATGACGCCGTCGTTTCCGAGCAAGACGTTCCCAAACCACTACACCATCGTCACCGGTCTGGTGCCGGATCGGCACGGTATCGTCGACAACAACATGTTCGATCCTGAACTGGGCCGCTTCAGCTTGAGCAATCGTGAGGCGGTCGGCGAGGCACGCTGGTGGGGCGGCGAGCCGATCTGGATCGGTGCCCAGCGTCGCGGCTTGCGTACCGCGACGATGTTCTGGCCCGGCAGCGAAGCGCCGATACTCGGCAGCTTCCCTGACGAGTGGCTGCCGTTCGACGCCGGCATGAGCAAGAACGATCGCCTCGCGCAACTGTTTGCGTGGCTGGATCGCGAGCCCTGGCGACGCCCGCATTTCATGACGCTGTACTTCGAACACGTCGACGTCGTCGGCCATCGCCACGGCCCGAACTCGCCGGAACTCGACCAATCCCTGATCCGGATCGAGCACATCCTGTCGGAACTGGTCGACGGCCTGCGCAGCCGTGCCTTGCTGGAACAGATCAACCTGGTGTTCGTCTCCGATCATGGCATGGCCGAGGTCAGCCCCGAGCGGATCCTGATCCTGGAAGAAATCATCGACCCGACGCTGATTGAGATCATCGCCCTGTCCGAGGTCAGCGCGTTCAACCTCCGGCCCGGAGTCGAGGCTGAGGCGGAAGCAATCCTGCTCGACGAGCACGAGGGGATGCGCTGCTATCGCCGGCAGGAGCTGCCGGATCGATGGCGTTACGGTCGGCATTCACGTGTGGCCGACATCATTTGCCAGCTCGAGGACGGCTGGCGCATGGTTCGCCGCGAAAGCTTCAACCCGTGGCAGCAACAGGTGCGCAGCAACCGCGGCGGCCATGGCTACGACCCAGAATCGCCGACCATGCGCGCGCTGTTCATCGCCCATGGCCCAGCATTTCGGCAAGGGCTGCTGGTCGAGCCGTTCCAGAACATCCACGTCTATCCCCTGCTGGCGCATCTGCTCGGTATCGAACCGGCACCGAACGACGGCGATCCGGCGGTGACACGGCTCATGCTTCGTTAGTGGAACGTGCGGTCCCGGCGTAGCCGACCTTCAGTCGCGCAGCCGGTGCAGGGTCTGACGGTAGGCCGCAGCAATCGCCTCGTGTTCGCGATGGCGGCCGTGGTCGACCACGACAACCCCGCCGGCCCAGACCCGGCGGATCAGGTTGCGATTGCCGGAGAACAGCCAGGCGTCGAGCAGGCTCTCCGCACGATGGCCAGCAAGCGTCGGCGCCTCGTCATCGAGCGTGATCAGGTCGGCATGCGAGCCGGAAAAACCGGCCTGGGCAGGGTCGATCATGCCAACCGGAGCCCCGCAGGCGCGACCGCCGTGCAAGGCTCCGGAAAACAGGTTCTCGCCGACACTGGGGTTGTCGTCGTCGGCGGCGATGTTGCGATGACGGCTGTGCAGGCGCTGTCCGTACTCCAGCCAGCGCAGCTCCTCGACCGGCGACACGGAAATCTGGCTGTCTGAACCGATGCCCCAGGCGCCGTCGGCGGCCAGATAGGTCGGCAATGGAAACAGGCCATCGCCAAGATTGGCTTCGGTCGTCGGGCAGATCGCGACCGTTGCGCCGCTGGCGGCCACGGCCTGGGTTTCTTCCGTGGTCATGTGCGTGGCGTGGACCAGGCACCAGTGCGCATCCACCGGTGCGTGGTCGAGCAGCCATTGCACCGGCCGCGCATTGCGAAGAGCCAGACAGTCTTGAACCTCGGCAATCTGTTCGGCGATATGGACGTGGATCGGCCGATCGTCGCAAAGACCCGAATCCAGCACCTGCACCATCGCATCTTCGGGCACGGCACGCAGGCTGTGCAATGCAACACCGATGCGCAATCGCTCGTGCTCAAGCGCGCTCAAGGACTCGATCAGGCGAAGATAGGACTCGGTGTCGTGGCCGAAACGTCGTTGCCGCGGCGTCAGCGCTCTGCCGTCGAAACCGCCGGTCATGTACAGCACCGGCAACAAGGTCATGCCGATGCCGGTGCGATCGGCCGCAGCGATCAGCGCCCGGCTCATCGCCGCGGGATCGTCATAGTGACGGCCATCGGCCTGATGGTGCAGGTAGTGGAACTCGCAGACCCAGGTATAGCCGGCTTCAAGCATCTCGGCATAGAGCTGGCAGGCGACGTCGTACATCGTCTCGGGCGTCATCCGCTCCGCGAACGCGTACATCGTCTCGCGCCAGGTCCAGAAGCTGTCCGCGGGATCACCGCGTCGTTCCGCGAACCCGGCCATTGCCCGCTGAAATGCGTGCGAATGCAGGTTCGGTATTCCGGGCAGCAGCCAGGACGTCGGGCTGCCGGAGCCGAGACTCGAAGCCGGCTCGACGGCCGCGATCCGACCTCGGTCGACGGTCACCACGCTGTCCGTCTGCCAGCCTTCCGGCAGCCATACCGCTCGCCCGACAATCTCCACCACGACCTCCGATCGATTCCAGTTGATTTTTTATAATATATCTTAAGATAAACTAAGCGCGCGGAACTATCTGCCGGCCGCGGTTCGGCCGCAAACCGCACGGCACGATCGGAAGTATCAAGCGTCGCCATGCCTGCTGTCGACCTGGCGCCTGCTCCTTGACGACGTCACGGCGGACTGGCGACTGCGCCTGCTCTTGCCAAGTGCGCCGGCAAGCCCGACCATCCGAACGCGTTGCGGGTTTCGCAACACCGACATGGAGGCGCAATGGCTGCGGAGACAGGAGCAAACGAGCTGGTCCGAGTGGTCGCCCTGCTCGCGGCCGCGATCGTTGCAGTGCCGCTGTTCCGGCGCCTGGGCCTGGGCTCCGTACTCGGCTATCTGGCCGGCGGTCTGCTGGTCGGGCCGTATGGCCTGGCACTGTTCACCGATCCCGAGGCAATTCTGCATTTCGCCGAGCTCGGCGTGGTGATGTTTCTGTTCGTCATAGGCCTGGAGATGCGGCCCTCGCATTTGTGGGGTATGCGTCGCGACATCTTCGGCCTGGGTACGGCACAGATCGGCGTCAGCATCCTCGGCCTGACCGCCGTCGGCCTCGCCTTCGGTCTGCCGTTGATGGTCGCACTGATCGGCGGCCTGGGCTTCGTGCTCACCTCGACCGCGATCGTCATGCAAAGCCTGGGCGAACGTGGCGACATCAGCCGACCGCGCGGACAACGCATGGTCGCCGTGTTGCTGTTCGAAGACATGCTGATCGTGCCACTCCTGGCCCTGGTTGCGTTTCTATCACCGGCAATCACCGAGTACGGCCCGCAATCGCGGCTGCTCAATGTCCTGATCGGCATCGGTTCCCTGGCCGGCCTGATTGTCGCCGGCTTGTGGTTGCTCAATCCGTTGTTCCGCCTGCTCGCTGCGACCCGGGTGCGTGAGTTGATGACGGCGGCAGCTCTGCTCGTGGTCCTCGGAGCCGCCCTGCTGATGGAACTGGGCGGCCTGTCGATGGCGATGGGTGCTTTCCTGGCTGGTGTGCTGCTGTCGGAGTCCACGTTCCGGCATCAGCTGGAAGCCGATATCGAGCCGTTTCGCGGCCTGCTGCTTGGCCTGTTCTTTCTTGCCGTCGGCATGTCCCTGGATCTGGCAGTGGTCGCGGCAAACTGGCCGCTGATCGTCGCCGCCGTGCCAGCTTTGATGCTGGTCAAGGGTGCCTGCATCTATCTGGTCGCGCGACTGATGCGAAGCAGTCACCACGAGGCTCTGGACCGCGCCGTGCTGATGGCCCAAGGTGGTGAGTTCGCCTTCGTGCTCTATGCCGCTGCAGCCAGCGCCGGCCTGATCGACGCCACGGTGAACGCCAACCTGACCGCGATCGTGGTGTTGTCCATGGTTCTAACTCCGTTGGCCGTGATCGCGGTCCGGCCGTTGATGCCACAGCCGAAGATGTCCATGGACGGCATCGACGTGGCCGACAATCTGTCCAGTTGCGTACTCGTTATCGGCTTCGGCCGCTTCGGCCAGGTCGCCAGCCAGGCGCTGCTCGCGCGCGACTTCGAGGTCACCATCATCGACACTGATATCGAGATGATCCGCAGTGCCGCCGACTTCGGCTTCAAGGTCTACTACGGTGATGGTACCCGGCTCGACGTGCTGCACGCGTCCGGAGCTGATCGTGCCCACGCGATCGCGGTATGTATCGACGATGCCAAGGCCGCCGACCATATCGTCGAACTGGTGCATGCACAGTTCCCGCAGACTCGTCTGCTCGTACGTGCCTATGATCGCGGGCATGTCCTGCGCCTGATTCAGGCCGGTGTCGAGGCACCGGTACGCGAGACCTTCGACGCAGCGGTGCGCTTCGGTGAGCAGGCCTTGCTGGCGCTCGGTGTCGACGCCGACGACGCCGCGCGCACCGCCGACGAAGTCCGCCGTCGCGATGCCGAGCGCTTGCGGCTGGAGATCCTTGGCGGCATCGAAGCCGGCAAGGACCTGTTGCTCGGCAACTCTCCCAAGCCCCGGCCCCTGATCAAACCACGCCAGCGCGGTCAAGCACTGAACCCCGAAGCTACCGGCGCACTTCCCAACGCCGCAGCCCCCGCCGATCCCTGAGCCGTCCGTGATCAGATGATCTGCCAGACCAGGGAGCCTGCGACTCGCGCCGCCTGCGATCGTCAAAGCCACGCCAGGTCACGCCACCGGCCAAGCTCACAAGGCCTCTTCGAGTGCCCGCCAGACCTCCGGCAACATCGGCCGATACCCAGCCATCGCCGGCAAGGCGAGAAACGCGTCGAAATGCTGTGCATCTTCGATCTCGCGATAGACAACCGGGCGGCCATGGGCACGAACCGCATCGACATAAGGCCGACTGCTGAATGCCGGCGGGATCAAGGCATCTTCGCGGCCGTGCAGGATCGTCAGGCTGGCAACCCGCGGCCGTCCGTTCGCGCGCACGGCCTCGATGCCATCACGCACTCGCCGCGCATCCGGCCCATCGCCGTTCGACAATCGGTGCAGACACATCAGGCCCGGCAGATCCGGATCGTCACCGCTGAAGTTCGGATCGATGATCGCGATCCCGGCACTCGGCGCAATACCGCTGCCGTCGCTTCGCCACAACTGCTGCTCCAGTGCGCTCGGCGCGCGCGGACGGCCCTGACCATCGACGGCGGCGAACGAGTAGCCACATGGATGCTGGCCCGCAGCGTAGCGACCATACGCGCTGGCGTAGGTCACCGCGACCGAACGCCAGAGATCGAAGGCAACGTTCTGTCCGGCCAGGCGCAGCGTCGCCGGCTCCCAACCGCTACTGCGCAAACGCTCATAGGCTTCGCGCGGCAGCCCCGTGCTTGTGCTCGAGGTCAGCAGGCCGGCCCGACGCAGCATCGAACAGCGGCGCCGGCCCTGCTCGCGCAACTCGGCCGTCACCAACGGCGCCTCGGCGAGCTCCGGATGCGCAAGTACACATGGCTGGTACAAGGCCGCCTCGGTTGCGTAGTCGTATAGCGGCCGCATACCGGTCCAGGCCGGCTGGATGTTCGGTGACCCGGATACGACGGCATCGAGCAGACCCTCGTGATCAAGCTCAGCCGCGCGCAGCACGGCAGCGCCGCCATTGGAGATGCCGACCCCGATCACCCGCGTGTTCTCGGCAGTGAAAGACAGATTGCGCAGCGGCAGCCGGTTCAGGACATGCAGGCCGTAGCGCGCCGCGAGCAAGGTGTATTCGCCCCAACGGGCCTCCGGATTATCGGTCGAATGTGCGTGCGGAACATGGACTCGGCGGTCGCCGAGCAAGAGAAAATCGCTACCGGCACCCTTGTCGGTATAGACGATCGCGCAGCCACGCGGCAACCCGATCGGGCCAGCGACCGCGATCGCGCCGTAGACGCCGCGCGAGCCCGACGCAGGTGCTACCAGCAGGCACGGACGTTCGACATCGAAATCGTCCGGCACCTGCAGCAGAACTTCGTGGTCCTGGCTGTCGCCAGGCAGACGCATGCGTGCTGCGAACTCGCGGCCCGGAACTCGCGGCAACGGTTGCGACATCGTCTGCGGGCGCAAATCGGCAATTCCACGCCAGGCATTCCAGATTGCACGTCGACGCAGCTCGGCCGCATCCGGGCTCGCCGATGCCGGTGGCGGCAGCAAGCGCAAGCGCTCCAATCCCAGACCGGCGCTGAGCAGATCGTCGTCACCGGCATGCCGGGTTTCGACGATCTCGCCTCGCAATTCGTCCATCGGCATCACCGCCACAGCCGGCACTGGCGGCGGCACAGTTGCACATCCGGCAAGCAGTGCGGTCGCGAACAACGCGGGAACTCTGAGCATGACCAAGTCTCCATCGATCGTCACAGCATAGCAATCACCGGAGCGACCGCAATGGCACGTTCGGGCAGCGCCAAGGGCAGCGTCGCTTGGGCTGCCGTTCGTTTGCCTGATGGTCGCTGCGCGAGCGGATCAACGCCAACGGGGCGGGCGATGTGCGAGACCGTCCCGCCCCCTTCTGTCGATCTATGCCCGCGCGGCGGCGTAGCGGCGGGCGACTTCGGGCCAGTTGATCACTTCGTAGAACGCGCTGATGTAATCGGGACGACGGTTCTGATAGCGCAAGTAGTACGCGTGCTCCCAGACATCGAGGCCCAGGATCGGTGTATTGCCCTTCATCAGCGGACTGTCCTGGTTGGCCGAGCTCTCGACCACCAGGCGTTTATCCGGGGTCACGCTGAGCCAGGCCCAGCCACTGCCGAAACGTGACTTGGCAGCA
>CAZFUH010000162.1:0-9424 GCA_964522235.1 uncultured Rhodanobacteraceae bacterium | reverse complement strand
CTGTCGTCAACGGCATCGGCTGGGCCTACGACGCCGGCAAGCCCGCGCACTACCGTGGGCGCACCTACGGCAACGGCGGCCAGCGCCGCGACTACGTCTTCCTGCTATTCAGATTGATGGCGCGACCAAAACTTCAGGAAACATGACTGTTCCTGCCGCAGTTCGCTTGAAAGCATAGCCATCTAGATTCTTGGACGAAATGCCGGCACTTGGTTCGTAGACGACACCGTAAACCACTGGACGTACGCTCACGAAGGGGGCCATCTAATGTTGTTGCCGGACGTGTATGTGCCGGTTGGCAGCCGGACATTCGCTGCGCCTGGAGCGGAGGGGACGATCATGGCCACGTTCGGAGGCCGGGTAACAGACGAGGTCCGCGAGTTGGTTAAGGAAGCGCTTGGGTGTAGATAGGAGATTGATTTGAAACATACTCTGCTACAGTTCACGATTGTGCTCACGGTCAGCGCCTGCGCCACGGTACCGGATGAGGGGATCTCAGAGACGGAAAGAGTGACCCGGATCATTGATTCGGCTTTCCCTCTCCTGGCGCGCAGGAGCGGGCGTTCGATGAACTGCTGCTTCTGGAACCTGGTAGCGCACCCTATTTGGTGGGCCTTCTGGGAGATCAGCGCCAGCTGCCGAGACGAAACATTACGATCGAGAATCCCCCATCTGTGTCATTCGAACGATACAGTACCTATTCGTCCGAGGTGACCCACGACGCGATTTCAGCAATCCTGAATCACATCACCGGCGAAAATTTTGTCTTCGTGTACAACGGAGCGAGCAATGCAGAGCGGCGGCGGAATCAGGAATTATGGCAGCAGTGGTGTGTCAGCCAATTTCCAGGCAAGTCCGATATTTGCCAACGGGGTAGTTTGATTCAGCCGCAGTGAAGTAACCGGCTGCCAGGGAATGCCTGATCAATTGTTCGCCGGCATCCGATCCTCGTCAGATCAAGAAGTCGGCGACGCCCTGGTGCGTGCGAGCAATTAGGTCTTCTCTGCTGCTGCGGGCGATCGCTCTGCCGGATGACACGACAGCAACCGCCGCCGCATGAGATTGGTGGCTACACAATGTTCGTATCGCGAGTTCTCGCGCATCAAGCCCCAGCATGCTCGATGCGCGAGATCGCCGTTTGCCGCCTAGATTTGGTGATACGGCTTCCGAGCTAGTTCGAGCGCCGAGCGGCCAGGGCGTCGCCGGCGGCACGGAACTCGCTGCTTGGGCTCCACTGCGGCCAGCTGTCCTCGTCGGCAATGCTGCGGCCGACCGCGTACAAGGCTTCCAGATCCTGGACCACGCCGCGCAGATCCCAGTCCGGATCGTACTCGTCGGCGGGCTTGTGGTAGCGAAGCCGATTATATTCGGCCGCCTGGGCCTGACCGAACTCGACACCGTGCTCGACGTGATCCTGGCCGCCCTTCGCGTACAGGGCCGGAACCCCCGCCTTGGCGAAGTTGAAGTGATCGGAACGGAAGTAGAAGCCGTTCTCCGGAGTGGGTTCCGGCACCACCACCCGGCCCTGCGCGGTTGCCGTCGTGCGCAGATGGTCGTCCAGGTTGGAGTTGCCGTAACCGACGACGACGATGTCGCGGCTCGGTCCAATTACGCTCATTGCATCGAGATTGATCGCGGCCGCGGTCTGGGCCAGCGGGAACACCGGATTCTCGGCGTAGTAGCGGGAGCCGAGCAGACCGGATTCTTCCAGGGTGACGAACAGCAGTACGACCGAGCGCTTCGGCGCCGGCCGCTGGGCCGCGAAAGCGGCGCCGATCTCGAGCACGCCGGCCACGCCGCTGGCGTTGTCGATCGCACCATTGAAGATGCCGTCGCCGCCTGGTGCCGAGAACGATCGACCCAGGTGATCCCAGTGCGCGGTGTACAGCACGTATTCGTCCGGTCGTTCGCTGCCCTCGATCAGGCCGATGACATTGTTCGAGGTCGCCTCACGGACGCGATTATTGACCGTCGCGCTGGCCTTGGCCGGCAACGCCACGGACTGGAAACCGCGTTGCTTTGCGGCTTCGACCAGGGCCTGCAGATCCTGGCCGGCGGCACTGAAGATGCGCTCTGCTGCCGGGCCGGAAATCCAGCCCTGGACGGCGAGCAAGGGTTCGGCGTCGGTGCCGGCCGGCAGATCGAACTGCGGTCCGCTCCAGCTGTTGTAGACCACATCCCAGCCGTACGACGCGGCGCGCGTTTCATGCACGATCAGCGCGCCAGCGGCGCCCTGGCGCGCGGCCTCCTCGTATTTGTAGGTCCAGCGGCCGTAGTAGGTCATGGCATTGCCGCGGAACAGGTTCTCGTCCTGGGTGGCGAAGCCGGGATCGTTGATCAGCATGACGACGGTCTTGCCGGTGACGTCGAGACCGGCATAGTCGTTCCACTCCTGCTCCGGTGCATTGATGCCGTAGCCGACGAAGACCAGGTCGCTGCCGTCGATGCCGACCTGCTCGACCGTGCGCCGGCTGCCGAGCACCAGGTCTTCGCCCGGCGTGAACGCCTGTTCGCTGCCGTTCTCGAAGGTGATCGTCATCGCGCCGTCGAGCGCACTGGTGACCTCGACCATCGGCACCGACTGGAACCAGCTGTCGCCGTTGCCGGGCCGGGCACCGAGGCGTTCGAGCTGTTCGACCAGATACGCTGTCGTCTTGCGCTCTCCGGCCGTGCCCGGTGCGCGACCCTCAAACTCGTCCGAGGCCAGGGTTCGAACATGGGCGGCGAAGTCCTCCGCGGCAATCTGGCTGCTGAATGCGTGGCCGGGTTCGGCTTCGGCTTCGGCTTGACCGGCGGCGGGTTCGGCAACAGGTGCAGGACTGTCGGCGGCCGGGGGAGCGGCCTCACGCTGGCAGCCGGCCAGCAGCAGTGCGCCGACGGCGCAGGCGATGGCGATGGTTCGCATGGATTCCTCGCTGTTCAAGACGGTAGACGGAACGGCCGATTGTACGGACGTAGGCACGCGCCGTCGGCTCCCAGGAGTCTCACGTTACTATGTAACCAAGCTGGAGCGCGGCCCGAAGTCCAGGAAGAGCCGCTATCAGTGCGGTCGCAGCATATTTGTCTGGCGAAATACGAGTGCGCTACCGTAGACAATTCTCAAACAGAGGGGAGACTGACCGTGAACCGAAGAATTCCGGGGATCTGCAGCGTCTTGTTTGCGCTGTGCCTGCTGCCGGCGGCAGCGACCGCGCAGATTCCAGCGTGTCCGGCCGACGGTAATCCGGATGGCGTCGGTTCGTGGATCTGCCTCAGCCCAGACGTACCGAGTTCCGGCCAGGCCTTTGCGCTTCGATTCCGAAGCACGGGAGCGGGGCTCTGCCAAGCCCTGCAGCACTGGCACCTGCAATCCGGCAATACGATCAATCTCTACGTCGCGCATGCCGGGGGCTGCGGCACGCCGCCGCTGCCGTTGCTGAACAGCAACTTGCCCGGGCTCCCGGCCGGGGACTACACGGTCAATCTGCACCGGCGCTCCTGGGATGGCCCGGCGCCGCCGTTCGATCCGGTCGACTATCCGCTGGCACTCATCGAGACATTCCAGATCCTCGGCGGACCAGCGGCCGCCACGCCGGTGCCGGCGTTGGGCTGGTTCGGCGCGGGGCTGCTGATCCTGCTGTTTCTGATCGTCGCCGGCCGCCGGCGACAGACGCAGGCGCGATAGCGGAACCGACGGGCCCGCCGAACGGCGGGCCCTCTCTCGCTTCTCACTCCTCACCCCTCACTTCTAGCTTTTCGGCGGCTCGGCACCGCTGAAGCGCACCGGCGTCGCGCCGACGATGTTGCCGACGTGGGCGCTGTCATGGACATAGAGCAGCACCTCGCGCTCGAACTCCAGCGTGCCGCGGACCTGCGCATTCGGCCCGATCACGATCCGGGGCGGCCGGTTGTCGCTGCTCCAGCCGCGTGGCTTGCGCACCAGCAGACCGCCTTCGACGACGCTGCCGCTGCCGATCAGGATCGGGCCGTTGGTGGTGCTGAGCTGACCGCCGACGCGGGCCTGGTCGAGGGTGATCGTGCCGTTGACGTTCTTCAAGTCACCGTCGATACCGGCGCCGGGCGCGAGCGTGATCGAGCCGTTGACGCTATTGACGGTGCCGTTGACCTGGGCGCCGTCGGCGAGCCGGACGCCGCCATTGACGCTGTCGACCGATGCCGAGCGGGCGCCGTCTTCAAGACGAATCCCGCCGTTGACCGTCTCGACCGCACCGGTCACGGCGTTGGCGCCGATGCGGACGCCGCCGTTGACCGTCGAGACCTTGCCGACGGTCTCGCCGGCCTCGACGCGAACGCCGCCATTGACCTTGCTGATGTCGCGGCCGGACTGGGCCTGGCCGATCGAAGCCATGACGACCAGGGCGGCGGCGATGGTTGTCAGCCAAAGCCGACGTTGCGGCTGGATCGTTCGTAGCTGCTGCATGTTGGTTAACTCCCTTGCTGTGGACAGGTTACGCTGGCTTGGATGCCGCAAACGGCGCCACGGTTGGAACAGCCTGCCGGTTTTGCGTAGCACCGGACATGTGCCGGAAGCGGCCATGACCTTCGACCCAGGCTGATATCATTTCCCATTCGCCACCTGGCCCAACCACCGTGCATGTCCGACGCCCGCTCCTGCTGCTGATTCTCGATGGCTTTGGCCATCGCGAGGATCCGACCGACAACGCCATCGCCGCCGCGAACACACCGAACTGGGATCGTCTGCGCGCGAGCTGTCCGCACACCTTGATCGCCACCTCGGGTCGGCGCGTCGGTCTGCCCGAGGGTCAGATGGGCAATTCCGAGGTCGGACATATGAATCTCGGCGCCGGCCGCGTCGTCTATCAGGACCTCACCCGGATCGAGGCGGCGGTCGAAGACGGCAGTTTCCATGCCAACCCGGCCCTGCTCGATGCGGTCGCCGGTGTCGGCAACGGCGCTACCTTGCACGTGCTCGGTCTGCTTTCGCCCGGCGGCGTTCATAGCCATCAGTCGCAGATCTTCGAATTCCTGCGTCTGGCGGCGGCACGCGGCGCACGCGACATCGCCGTGCACGCGTTTCTGGACGGACGTGACACGCCGCCGCGCAGCGCCGAGGACTCGCTGCGCGAACTGATCGCGGTTTGCGCTCAGACTGGCGCCCGAGTCGCCTCGGTCAGCGGCCGCTACTATGCAATGGATCGCGATCAGCGCTGGCAACGACTGGAACTGGCCTGGAACGCGATCGTCGAGGCGCGCTCGGTACGCCGGGCCGAAGACCCGATCGCGGCCTTGCGGGCCGGCTATGCCGCGGACGAAAACGACGAGTTCGTATATCCAACTGTCATCGCCAACGGGGCTCCGATCCAGGACGGCGACAGTGTCGTGTTCATGAACTTTCGCGCCGATCGAGCCCGCCAACTCAGCCACGCCCTGGTCGACGAGACGTTCGAACACTTCCCGCGCCGGCGTCCGGCATTGGCGGCCTTCGTCACCTTGACCGAGTACGAAGCCGGGCTGCCGGCACGGATCGCGTTTCCACCCCAGACGATGGCGAATACCCTGCCCCAGGTGCTGGCGGCACATGGCCTGACCCAGCTGCGCATCGCCGAGACCGAGAAGTATGCGCACGTCACGTTCTTCTTCTCCGGCGGCCGAGAAGCCCCGTGGCCAGGAGAGGAGCGCGTGCTGATTCCCAGCCCAAAGGTCGCGACCTACGATCTGAAGCCGGAAATGAGCTGCCCGGAACTGGTTGCCGAACTGGTCACCTTGATTGCTTCGGCTCGCTTCGACGTCATCGTCTGCAATCTCGCCAATCCGGACATGGTCGGCCATACCGGTGTGTTCGCCGCCGCGGTCCAGGCGGTCGAGACGGTCGACTGGGCGCTTGGCGAACTCGAGCGCGCGATAGGCAGTGCTGGCGGCGAAATGCTGGTGACCGCCGACCACGGCAACCTCGAGCTGATGCGCGACCCGGATACCGGACAGCCGCACACTGCGCACACGGTCGGGCCGGTGCCGTTCCTATACGTCGGCTCGCGCGAAATCCAATTGCACGACGGCGGCGCCCTGCAGGATGTCGCGCCGACGATGCTCGACCTGCTCGGGGTGGCGCGGCCAGCCGAGATGACCGGCCGAAGTCTCGCGACCGAGCGCGAGCCGGTCGTGGGCTAGCGCACATTGTTGCCACCGCGCCTGTTGTGGTTGCCGGTCCATCCGCTGTGACGCGACGTCTTTGCACTGCGCGATCCTGCTGCTCCAGGCAAAGCCGGGGCTTTCGTCCGCTGCCTCAGGTCATTGCCGTGGTGCTCGGGTGAGCGGCGCGAGTAAAGGCGGCGGCTGGTCGACGGCATTGGCGGCACTGATGTTGGTGACAGTGTTTGCGCTGCCGGCGCAGAACATTCCCGACGATCCAGCGGAACGGGCTCAGCGCGAGCAGGAGATCGCACAGGCGCTGGTGCAACTGCGAAAAGATGTCAGTGCGCTGAAAACGGCGCTTGACCAGGGCCGACGCGCCGAATCGCAGGCCGTTGCCGCCGTCGCCGAGGCCGAGCGAGCGGTCTCCGACCAGGGCCGCATCCTGGCCGAGATCGATGCCCATGGCGGCGAATTGTCGGCTGAGCTGGAGCGGCTCGGCGAACGTCAACGACGGCTCGAAGCGGATCTCGCCGGTCAGCGCCGGGCGCTGGCTGCGCTGCTGCGCCTGGACTACGCGCGCAGCCGGCAGGCGGCGGTCAAGCTGCTGTTGGATCCAGATCGGACTCCGAGTCTCGCGCGCAGCTTCGGCTACAGCCGCATGCTCCGGCGCGGCCGCGTCGATGCCATCGAAGCGCTGGCAAATGGCCTGGTCGAGCTGGCCGGCCTGTCAGCTGCCCGGACCCAGGCGTTGACCGCGGTAACGGAGCAGCAGGCGGCGGCGCAGGAGCAAGCGCAAGTGCTGGCGGCAGCGGTCGCCGGACGCGAGCGGGCGTTGGCGGACCTGCGCCAGGATCTGGCCGGTCGGCAACAACGACTCAGCGCCCTGACCCATGATGAGCAAGCCTTGCAGCACTTGTTGGCGCAGCTGCGCGACATCTTTGCCGACCTGCCCGAAACTTTCGACGGCGCCGAACCGTTTCGCAGCCTGCGTGGCCGTCTGCCCTGGCCGCTCGCGGGCGATGCCGCCGCCGGTGGCAATGGCGGCCTGCGCATCGCCGCAGCCGTTGGGGCCGATGTCCATGCCATTGCCCACGGCCGGGTCGCGTTCGCCGATTGGTTGCGTGGCTACGGATTGCTGCTGATCCTCGACCACGGCGATGGCTACATGAGCCTGTACGGGCACAACGAGACCCTGCTGCGTGAGGAAGGCGCCTGGGTGCGGACCGGCGAGCGCATCGCCCAGGTCGGCCGCAGTGGTGGCGAAACACAGTCGGCGCTGTACTTCGAGCTGCGCGAGCGTGGCCGCAGCGTTGATCCGCGGCCGTGGCTGCGACGGCGCTGACGGCCCGGTTCGCCTACACTGGCGCTGGTGACGGGCAGCGAGTACCGGGTTGAACATGAGACGAGTGGCGGTAGCGGTGTCGGCAATGATCGTCGCCGGATGCGTGATGGCGATGTCGGTTCGAGCGCAGACGCCGGCTGATCCTTTGGCCAGTTCTGAACACATCAGTCCAGGTCCGGAGGCCATCGCCCGATTTGCCGCCGTCTACCAGTTGATCAAGGCCGCCCATGTCGAACTGGTCGATGACGAAACCCTGATCGAGGCGGCTATCCACGGCATGCTTGCGAGCCTGGATCCTCACAGTGGCTACCTGGACGCGCAAGCGCTCGGCGTCCTCACCGACGACACCCTGGGCGCCTACGATGGCCTCGGTGTCGAGGTGCTCAGCGGCGGCGGGATATTGCAGGTCATGGCTGCGATGCCGGATTCCCCGGCGGCACGGGCCGATCTGCAGCCGGGTGACCGGATCACCCATATCGACGGCATCGCGGTCGAACGCGGCAATCTTGAGGAATCGGTGCGCAAGCTGCGCGGCCGACCGGGCACCCGCATCGCCCTGACCGTGGTTCGAAGCGACGATGATGCTCCGCGTCAGGTCGAGCTGGTACGCGCACGCATCCGCCTGTCCAGCGTCCACATTGACCGGATCGAACCCGGATACGGACACATTCAGGTCAGCCAGTGCCGGCAGGAGACGCCGGGCGAATTGCGTCGGCGACTGCGCCAGTTCGATCGCGGTCACGGTCCTTTGCACGGTCTGGTGTTGGATCTGCGCGGCAACCCCGGCGGCTCCCTGGACTGTGCGATCGCGATCGCCGACCTGTTCCTGGTCGAGGGCCGCATCGTCAGCGTCGAAGGTCGGGTCCTGGCCGAACCGCAGCGCTACGATGCCCGTTCCGGCGATGCCTGGGAGCGCATCCCGCTGGCTGTGCTGATCGATGAGAACACGGCATCGGCAGCCGAAATCATCGCCGCAGCCCTGAAAGTGAACGGCCGCGCCATCGTGCTTGGCCAGCGCAGTTACGGCAAAGGTTCGGTGCAGAACGTGTTCGCCCTGGATGGCAGTCACGCCGTGCGCCTGACCACGGCCCGCTACTACACCGCCGACGGTCGCTCGATTCAAGATCACGGCGTGCAGCCGGATATCGTGCTGGCGCCGTCATCGTCAGCGGCCGGCGCTGGCTTGTTCTCGTCCGCAATGGCCGACCTCAATTCGACCTCGGATGCCGACATCGAGTCCGACGACGCAGACGATCCGGCCATGCGACAGGCTGTTCAGGCGCTCAGCGATCAGCTCGGCAGCGCCCGCCATGGCGAGGTCAGCGATCCGATCAGCCAAAAGCACTTCGAGTAGGCGTTGCTGTCCCCCCGCGCGGTTCCTGCGCCTGTGGAAGCCGACGACTCGGGTCTGCAAGCCCCAGGGCCGTTCAACTGGCGAGGCGCGCGCGGCGTTCATACCTGTATGCAGCGTCATGCCTGGCTTGCTTGAGCGCAATCGTTTCGATCCGCTGTTCTGACGGCCCCGGCCACCTGGCGTGACGAAAAGAAAAAATCCCCGGAGCGGCACGCTCTTACGTCCACCCTGACCTTAGGGTCTGCCGCGGCCGCCGATGTTTGCACCGTGGCGCGATCCGCACCGCAACACGATCCTGGCGACTTGCGCTCGCGAAGTGGGCGGCAACGATAAGGTCAGCTCAATCAGGTACTTGCGCACTTCTTGAGCGTATGCCCTCGGCGTCGAAAAAAACTTTGAACCGATTGCCCGCTGGCTGCGACTCAGCTTTCGAATGCGGCACGGCACCGAACAGGTCCGACACCGCATCCACCTGATGCGGTTGGCCGCTGCGGCCTTTCGACATCGGCAACCAACCAACCAATCCAGCAACCTCCCAACACAAGGAACATCGCCATGAACGCTCGCATTCTCGCCGCCCTGATCGTCGCCGCCTTTGCCGTTCCGACCGCGTTCGCGCAGGACAGCAAGTCCGA
>CAZFUH010000161.1:0-9448 GCA_964522235.1 uncultured Rhodanobacteraceae bacterium | reverse complement strand
CAATCCGAACGCTGGGAGGCCTGGGGCTATCCGAACGACAATGGCGCCGCGCCCGGTGCCTTCGTGCTCGGCGGCAGCAAGTCCATGGCCTCGTCGACCGACAACGTCCGCCAAGGATTCATGGGCGTGCTCGAGTACAACGCCAGCGATACCTATTCGATGCTGCTCGATGTCTACTACTCGCGCTTCGACAAGGTCGAGACCACGCGCTTTCTGGAGACCGGCCTGGGTTGGTCCGGCGCCCAGCTGGTCAACCCGGTGATCGAGAACGGCGTCGTCGTCGGCGGAACATTTGAAGGCGTGCGGCCGGTGCTGCGCAATGACCTCAATGAAGGTGACGACAAGCTGTTCGCGATCGGCTGGAACAACCGTTTCGAGTTCGGTGACGCCTGGGCGGCCGAGCTGGATCTGAGCCATTCCCGTGCCGATCGCCGGGAAAGCATCCTCGAGACCTACGCCGGCACCCGCGCCGGCGTCAACGACAATGTCGACTTCCGGCTCGACCGCACCGGCCCACCGTCGCTTCACTTCGGCCTGGACTACACCGATCCCAGTGCAATCGTTCTGACCGATCCCGGCGGCTGGGGCCAGGATGGCTACATCAAGCATCCGGAGATCGACGACAAGTTGACCTCGTTCCGCGGCGATCTTGAGCGGCGGTTCGACAGCGCCACGTTCAGCAGCATCGAGTTCGGCTTGAACCAGTCCAACCGGGAAAAGTCGCGCAGCGTCGACGAGGCCTTCGTCGACCTGTTGACACCGGAGACGACGATCCCGTCCGATCTGCTGCTGCGCCCGGTCGATCTGAGCTTTACCGGCGTGCCCGGCTCGATCAGCTACCGGATCAATCCGGCCTTCCAGCGCTTCTACCAGTTGCGTCCTCACCTGCATCCGGATGTCGCCAACAAGCAGTGGACGGTGGACGAGAAGGTCACCACCGCATACGCGCAGTTGAACCTGGACGCGCAATGGGGGTCGGTACCGGTGCGCGGAAACCTCGGCGTCCAGGCCGTGCGCGCCGACCAGAGTTCGGACGGCTTCATCGTCGTCCAGGGCAATGCCATCGCCGCCGAGCCGTTCACCGGCGCTGCCAAGTACACACACTATCTGCCGAACGCGAACCTGGCGTTCTCGCTCCCGGCCGAACAAGTGCTGCGCGTCGGTCTGGGCCGGCAGATGGCCCGGCCGCGCGTCGACCAGATGCGCGCGAACAACAACACCAATCTTGAGTTCGCCGGCGAATTCATCGGCCTGTGGCGGCGTGACGGGGGTAACCCGGAGCTGAAGCCATGGATCGCCAACGCCGCCGATGTTTCCTGGGAAAAGTATTTCGGCAACCGTGGCTATGTGTCGCTGGCCTACTTCTACAAGGATCTGAAGTCCTTCGTGTTCAATCAGCAGACCCTGTTCGACGCGACCGGCCTGCCGATTCCCGACGGCTATACCGGTCCGACGCCGTTCCCGGTCGGCATCTACACACGGCCGGCCAATGGCGAGGGCGGCAGCATCCACGGCTGGGAGGCGAACGTCTCGATTCCGTTCGACCTGTTCACACCGGCGCTCGAGGGCTTCGGCTTGGTCGCAAACTATTCGCGGACCAGCAGTTCGATCAAGCCGTTTGGACCGGAGGGCCCGGACGAACCGATTCCGGGCCTGTCGCGCGGCGTGCGCAACATCACCTTCTACTACGAGAACTACGGCTTCCAGGCCCGGATCAGCCAACGCTGGCGTACCTCGTTCGTCGGGGAGATTCAGGGCTTCGGCGCCGACCGGGAAAACCGCTTCATCGACGGCGAGTCAGTGCTTGATCTGCAGACCGGCTACTCATTCGAACATGGCGCGCTCGAAGGCGTCTCGATCCTGTTGCAGGTCAACAACCTGACCAACGAGCCGTATCGCGAGTACTTCGGTGACAGCAACCTGACCCGGCGCTACGAGAAGTACGGCCGGCAGTACCTGCTCGGTGTCACCTACCGTTTCTGACGACCCCATCGTCGTGGAATCCGCGCCGGCCCGTTGCCGGCGCGGATATTTTCCAACGCGGTTGCCGGGTTCTCACCCGGGCGAGCGCAGCCGGCGCGGGAACGGCTGCTTGCGACCGGCGTGTACCATCGCCGAAGCTCATGTCGCGACGACGAACCGACTGTTCGTAGAGCCCGCAGTCGAGCGGCGCCCGCAGCGCTTTGAAGACGCGACAGCTCACTTGCCGACCAGCTGGAGATAAATGATGCGACCGAGCAAGCCGACACTGTCGTTCTGGCAGATCTGGAACATGTGCTTCGGCTTTCTCGGCATCCAGTTCGGCTTTGCCCTGCAAAACTCCAACGTCAGCCGGATCTTCCAGACCCTGGGCGCGGAGATGGACCAGATCCCGCTGCTGTGGATCGCGGCGCCGCTGACCGGCCTGATCGTACAGCCGATCGTCGGCCATTATTCCGATCGCACCTGGACCCGGCTTGGCCGCCGTCGCCCGTATTTCCTCTACGGCGCCCTGTTCGCCAGCGCCGCGTTGATCTTCATGCCGCATTCGCCAACGCTGTGGATCGCCGCCGGCATGCTCTGGGTACTGGACGCATCGATCAACGTCTCGATGGAGCCATTCCGTGCCTTCGTCGGAGACCAGATGGCGCCGCGGCAGCGTCCGCGCGGCTACGCCATGCAGAGCTTCTTCATCGGCACCGGTGCAATCATCGCCAGCGCCCTGCCCTGGCTGCTGGCGCAGGCTGGCGTCGCCAATACTGCCGGCCCCGGCGAGATTCCCGATACCGTGCGCTATGCGTTCTATGCCGGCGCGGTCGTATTGTTCGGTGCCGTCGGCTGGACCGTGCTGCGCACGCGCGAGTATCCGCCGGAGGTGCTGGCCTCGTTCGACGACGCCGAGCCGGCGCAGGCGACACGAGCCGTGCGCGCGCCGGTCGCGCGTGACGCCGCTTTGTGGCTGCTGGCTGGTACCGCGCTGGCGCTGTGGATCGGCTTCGGTGACCTGGCCAAGGAGCTGTACATCCTGGCCGGCGGCTTGCTGGTCTACGGCCTGGCCCTGCTCCTGCTTGCCCGTACCCGGCCGAGCAATGCCTTTGCCCAGATCATGAGCGACCTGCATGCAATGCCGGAAACCATGCGCCGGCTTGCGCTGGTGCAGTTCTTTTCCTGGTTTGCGCTGTTCTCGATGTGGATCTACACGACCGCGACCGTGACCTCGGTGCACTTTGGCAACAACGACCCGACGTCAGTCGCGTATAACGAGGGCGCGAACTGGGTCGGAATTCTGTTCGCCGCCTACAACGGCTTCGCCGCGCTCGCGGCACTGCTGATCCCGATCATGGTCGCGCGCCTTGGCCTGCGCTGGAGTCACCTGATCAATCTCTGGATCGGCGCCGCCGCTTTGCTTTCGTTCCTGGTCATCGACGATCCGGACTGGCTGCTGCTGTCGATGTTTGGCATCGGAATTGCCTGGGCTTCGATCCTGTCGCTGCCATACGCCCTGCTCAGCGACAGCCTTCCGGCACGCAAGATGGGCGTGTACATGGGCATCTTCAATTTCTTCATCGTCATCCCGCAGCTGCTCGCCGCCAGCGTACTCGGCGTGCTGCTGAGGACCTTCTTCGACAACCAGCCGATCTATGCCCTGGTGCTCGGCGGCATCAGCTTTCTGATCGCCGGCCTGTGCATGCTGCGCGTCGACGAGCCATTCGCCCGCCATGCGCCGCTGCCCGCGGCAGCCCTGCCTTAGGAGACCATGATGCGGCCTTCCCGCACGCGCTCTTTGTTCGCCATCGCTGCCGGACTCGCACTGGCCTCGTGTCAGACCGCTCCGCCGCGTAGCGACCCTGGAGCCAAGTCGGTTGCCGCCTACTACGGCACGCTGGAGCCGTTCGTCAGCGAAGCCGTGTACTTCGTCGTCACTGACCGCTTCGTCAACGGCGACACGGGCAATGATCACCGTGACCAGGGCGGCGAGCACCCGAGCTTCGACATCGCTTTGCCCGAGTGCGATGGTGTTCAGGCGAATATCGGCTATCTGGGCGGCGACTTCCGCGGCCTGCTCGACAACGCCGACTACATCGCCGAGATGGGTTTCAGCTCAGTCTGGATCACGCCGATCATCGACAATCCGGACCAGGCCTTCACTGGCGGTGACCCGATCACCTGCACCAGCTTTCTGACCGACCGCGGCAAGTCCGGTTACCACGGCTACTGGGGCGTGAACTTCCATCAGGTCGACGAGCACCTGCCCAGTCCGGGCCTGGAGTTCTCCGACTTGACCCGCGAGCTGCGCGGTCGCGGCCTGAAGACTGTGCTCGATATCGTTGCCAACCACGGCTCGCCTGGATGGACCATGCCGGTGCGCCAGCCCGGCTTCGGCCAGATTTTCGATGCCGGCGGCCGTCTGCTCGCCGATCATCAGAACCTGCCGCCCGAGCGCCTGGATCCGGACAACAATCCGCTGCACCGGTTCTTCAACACCGAGCCGGATCTGGCCCAGCTGTCCGACTTCGATCCCGATCGTCCCGAGGTCATGGACTATCTGGTCGGCGCCTATCTGCACTGGATCGAACAGGGCGCGGATGCCTTCCGGATCGATACCGTTCGCCATCAGCCGGCGCACTTCTGGCATCGTTTCATCGAACGCATCCGTGCTGAGCATCCGGATTTTTTCTTCTTCGGCGAAGCCTTCGACTACGAGGTCGACAACATCGCGCCGTATACCTGGCCCGAGGCCGGCGGCATGAGCCTGCTCGATTTCCCGCTCAAGGCGGCGATGACCAAGGTGTTTGAAGATCCCAGCAGCGACTTCGCCACCCTGCTCCCAGCCCTGCACCTGGACGGCGGTCCGTGGCAGAACCCGTATGAGCTGGCGATCTTCTACGACAACCACGACATGGCGCGCCTGAATGCCAGTGATCACGGCTTCATCGATGCCCACAACTGGCTGTTCACGGCACGTGGCTTTCCAGTCGTCTACTACGGTTCCGAAGTCGGCTTCATGCGCGGCCGGGCCGAACATGCCGGCAACCGCAACTACTTCGGCCAGGCACGCATCGACGCCGCGCAGGGGCATCCGATCCGCGAACGCCTGGCGCGCATCGCGCGAGTGCGCGCGCAATCGCCGGCGCTGCAGCGCGGCCTACAGTTGAAGGTCGAATTCGCCGGCCACAGGGCCGCGTTCTATCGCGTCTACCAGCGTGACGAGGTTCACCAGACCGCCCTGGTCCTGCTGAACAAGGGCGATGCGCCGGCCCGCTTCGAACTCGGGAGCAACGACACACAACCGGGACGGTGGCTCAACGCCATCGACGGCTCCATGCGGGATCTCGCCACCGATCAGGCCGCGGCCTTTGAGGTGCCCGGACATGACGTCGCGGTCTGGCTGCTCGACGCTCCGGTCACCGCGCCGGCGCTGCGCGCCCGGCTGGATCGGCTCATGGCGGCGGCTCGGCCCCGCAGGAACGACGGATGACCACGGTCGCCGGCAGCATCTCGCCGTCGGCCGGTTCACTGTTGCCGGGGTCTTTCGCGTACGGCGGCCGCGGTCTACGATGCCGCTGGCCGCCCACGCCGGCCTGTGCCGTCTTTGCCCTGGGCGGCACCCCTGGGTCAGGAGATGCTCCGATGAGAATGCTGTTCGCGGCAACGCTGCTGGCTGCACTGGGTGTGGCCGGCTGCGCCGGCGCGCCGAAGCACGAGGTGATTGCGGTGCCGTCTCCGCTGGCCGAAACCGGTTTCTCGCGCGTGCCGGAAAGCTGCATGTCGCCTGAGGTGGCGCCATGCTCGCTCGAAAACCGCTGCCCGATTCTCGATCCCCGGCGTCCGCTGAAATGCTACGGACCCCTCGTGACCTCGTTCTACTGCTGCTGGAAGGACCCGTACTGAGGGCGCTGCGTGGCCCCTTGCGGATCGGGTCGTGCCCGACCCGGCTCCAGGCGGATCGAAACGGCCGGCTGCGCTCAGGCTCAGGTAGCGACGAAGCGGATCCCGATCCCGAGCCGGCGCTGCACGTCCGGCTGGATCGGATCAGGAGGACGGCTAGGCCCCGCAGGAACGACGAATGACCACCGTCGCCGGCAGCATTTCGCTGTCGGCGGTTTCGCCGCCGATCCGCTGCAATAGTCGCTCGACCAGGATCTCGCCGGCGCGTTTGGTGTCCTGTTGCACCGTCGTCAATGCCGGCGTCGCGAAGCGCGCCATGGGAATGTCGTCGAAGCCCGCGACTGCAACTTGCGCCGGCACGACGATACCGGCCGCACCCAGCGTATGCAGGGCGCCGATCGCGAGCAGGTCACTGGCCGCAAACACGGCATCGAACGCGATCCCACGGGCCAGCAGGATGGCAGCGGCTTCCTGACCCATCTGCTCGGTCGAGTCGCGGGCATCGACATGCAAGGCCGGTTCCACGTCGATGCCGGCCGCGGCCAATGCCCGGCAGTGACCGCGATAGCGATCCCGGAACTCCGGACAATGATCGGTCGCATTGCCGAGGAAGGCGATCCGCCGCCGGCCCAGGCCGAGCAGATGCTCGGTCATCGCGCGCGCGCCCTGGAAATTGTCGCAGCCGACCGAAATTCCCGGCTGGCCCTCGACGACGGCGCCCCAGCGTACGAAGTGCGTGCCCTGAGCTTCCAGCTTCTCGAGCTTGTTGCGTGCGATCAGGTAGTCGCCATAGCCGAGCAGGATCAGGCCGTCGGCCTTGTGCGCGTCCTGGTACTCGGCATGCCAATCCTCGGACAATTGCTGAAACGAGATGATCAGGTCGTAGCCGCGGCGAGCGCAGGCCCGTGTGATCGATGCCAGCATCGACAGGAAGAACGGATTGATCAGCGAGTCGTCGCAGGTCGGATCTTCAAACAGCAGCAAGGCCAAGGTGCCAGCCTGCTGACGGCGCAACGCAGAGGCGTGCTTGTCGACCTTGTAGTTGAGCTGCTGGGCGATCGCCTGCACGCGCCGGCGCGTGTCCAGGCTGACCAGTGGGCTGCCGCGCAACGCGCGCGACACCGTCGACTGGGACACGCCTGCCTGGTAGGCGATATCGAACGAGGTGGCCTTGCCTTTCATCGGTCGCTGTCGAACACCCTGACTCCGGCCGCACCCCCTGCGCCCGTAGCTCTGGGGTTGTACCGGATCCGTTCGTGCGACGCTCGCTGCACTGCAACACCATCGCGCCACGCATGCGCGCAAGACGTAGGCCCGCCCGCAAAGGCATCGGCTCACTGCCGCGGCTATGCTGCCCGAATGGATGCGATTTCGAGCCCAGGTGTCGGGCACTGGCTTCTGGCTCACGAGGCCGGCGTCCGGCTGACCGCGTTCGCGCTGGTGCTGGTCGTGCTCGCCGCTGTCGAACGGTTGTGGCCATTGCGCGGCGACGCCCGGCCGCGACGCCGACAGCTGCACAATCTCGGCCTGATCGCGCTCGACACGGCACTGCTCCGGGTTGCCTTTCCGGTGCTCGCCGTGGCCTGGGCGGTGCACCTGGAGCAGCAGGGTTTCGGACTGCTGCACCAGCTCGACGTGACGCCGTGGCTGGCCGTGCCGCTGGCGCTGGTACTGCTGGACCTGGCGATCTACTGGCAGCACCGTCTATTCCACGTGATTCCGCTGCTCTGGCGGCTGCACCGGGTGCATCACAGCGACCTGGGTTTCGACGTCAGCACCGGCGTACGCTTTCACCCGCTGGAGATCGCCTTGTCGATGCTGATCAAGCTTGGCCTGATCGCTGTCCTCGGGGCACCGGCGCTGGCGGTGCTGTTGTTCGAGCTGCTGTTGTCGCTCGGTTCCCTGTTCACGCACGGCGATTTCGCCCTGCCGCAACGCCTGGATCGGCGCCTGCGCCGGCTGCTGGTGACGCCGTCGATGCATCGTATCCACCACTCCAACCTGCGTCAGGAGACCGACAGCAACTTCGGCTTTCACCTGTCACTGTGGGACCGCTTGTTCCGCAGCTACCGCAGCGAAGCGCGCGGCGGCGAGACCGGCATGACCATCGGTCTCGACGAGTACCGCTGCGACAATGAACAGCGCCTGCTCGCGCTGCTGCTGCAACCCTTCCGCGGCACGCGCCGCGGCGATCGTTGACGCTGCAGCAATCGAATCCGTCGCTGCAGCGTCTTCTGGACTTCAACGACATCGACAACGAGGCGATACGACATGGCCCAGGTTTCCGCATCCCGTCGCTGGCTGAAACCGGTGCTGGCGCTCGCGGTGATTGCGGCGATCGTCTGGGCGATTGTCGCCAGTGGCCTGGCCGATCTGCTGGCCCTGGAAACGCTGAAGGCACGTCAGACCGAGCTGGAGCAGTGGATCGGCGAACATCGTGGTCTGGCGCTGGCGCTGTTCTTTGCCGGCTACGTCATCGTCACCGCGCTGTCGATTCCCGGTGCCGTGGTGATGACCCTGGCCGCCGGTGCCCTGTTCGGCCTGGTCCCCGGCACGATCCTGGTGTCGTTTGCCAGTTCGATTGGCGCCACCCTGGCCTTTCTGGTCGCGCGCCTGCTGCTGCGCGACAGTCTGCGCAGCCGGTTTCGCGAACGACTGAACAAGATCGACGCCGGCATCGAGCGCGACGGTGCCTTCTACCTGTTCACGCTGCGCCTGGTACCGGCGTTCCCATTCTTCGTTATCAACCTGCTGGCCGGACTGACGGCACTGCGCACCTGGACCTATTACTGGGTGAGCCAGCTCGGCATGCTGCCGGCGACGATCGCCTATGTCTTCGCCGGCACCCAGCTGGCGCGGGTCGAATCGGCGGCCGACGTGCTTTCGCCCGGCCTGATCGGTGCCTTCGTAGTCATCGGTCTGCTGCCACTTCTATTGCGCTGGCTGACGCGCTGGCTGCAGGCCCGGCGCGTCTATCGCGGCTTCCGCCGGCCGCGTCGCTTCGACTACAACCTGCTGGTGATCGGGGCCGGCTCGGCCGGCCTGGTCTCGGCCTACATCGCCGCCGCGGTCAAGGCCAAGGTCGTCCTGATCGAAAAGCACCGGATGGGTGGCGACTGCCTCAATACCGGCTGCGTGCCGTCGAAGGCGCTGATCCGCACCGCGCGGCTGCTTGCTCAGGCGCGCGACAGTGCGCGCTACGGCGTCACTCGCATGGATGCGCAGTTCAACTTCACCGAGGCGATGCAACGGGTCCAGCAGGTGATCGCGAAGATTGAGCCGCACGACTCGGTTGAACGCTATACCGGACTCGGCGTCGAGGTCATCCAGGGCGAGGCCCGGCTGCTTTCGCCGTGGCTGGTCGAGGTCGGTGATCGCCAGCTGAGCGCGCGCAGCATCGTGCTGGCCACCGGTGCCCGGCCCTTGCTGCCGCTGATCCCCGGACTTGCGCAGGCGCAGCCGCTGACATCGGACACGCTCTGGGATCTGCGTGAACTGCCGGCACGCTTGCTCGTGCTCGGCGGCGGCCCGATCGGCTGTGAGCTGGCTCAGGTGTTCGCCCGCTTCGGAAGTGCCGTGC
>CAZFUH010000160.1:5165-9460 GCA_964522235.1 uncultured Rhodanobacteraceae bacterium | reverse complement strand
GGGCAAGCCCAGATCGCCCTTGTCAGCCCGTCCTATATCGATTTCGGCGAGATCAAGATGGGCGCGCAGGTTACCGTGCCGGTGCTGCTGCGCAATCTGACCGCCACACCGCTCGAACTGGGCGGCGGCGGCTTCAATACCGCCAATGGCTTCTCGTCCAACAGTGGCACCTGCACGGGCACCACGATCCCGGCGCACGGGTCGTGCGCGTTCACTTTCATCTTTCGTCCGCTTTCGGCCACCCAGACCGTGGAAAACGCCACGTTCATCCATTTCAGCGGTGGTGGTGAGTCCATGCTCGCACCGATCGCCGTGCGCGGCACCGGCGGCGAATCCCTGGTTCAAGTGACGCCGCGCAGCATCGATTTCGGCGAGGAGCTGATCGGCGAGATGGTGACGGTGCCGGTGACGATTACCAATACCCATTCAGCAATGGTCCAGTCGATCGGCGGTGGGATCGGCCCACCGTTCTCCGCGACCACGAGTTGTGGCAGTGGCATAGCCGCTGGGGCCTCCTGCCACTACTTTTATAGTTTCATCCCCGGACAGGTCAATGAAGTGGTCGGAAACACATCGATCTCTTTCACCGAGGTCGGTACCGATCTGTCGCACAACTTCATCTCCATTCAACTGCGCGGTCGAGGCCGCACCACTGCTGGACCGGTGCACGTCACCCCGGTGGCCCTGGATTTTGGTGACATCAAGATTGGCAGTGCGGTGCAGGCGACAGTGTTTTCCACCAATCGAACCGCCAGCACCATGACCCAGGGCGGAGGCGGCTTCAACGACGACGACAATGCGTTTTCTACGGTGTCCATCGTTCCTGTGCCTGGCTGCAACGCCGGTCTGCAACCGCCGCAGGTCGCCTGCTCGACGGTCTACGGATTTCTTCCCCGCGAACGTCGCGGCCACGCCGCCAGTACGCACTTCGGCTTTTCCCAACCGCCGGACTTCTATCAGGTCGTGCCCTTGTCGTTCTCCGGAAACGGCGTCGGCACCCTGGCGCGGATCTCGCCGGTGGCGGTCGATTTTGGTGACATTCCCCCGGGCATCCTGGTGTCGGTACCGGTGACGATTCGGAACACCAGTCCGGTAACACTCAGCAACTTTCTCGGAGGCAACGTCACCGGCGCGTTCTCGCGCACGACCACCTGCGGCACCAGTCTTGCAGCCGGCGCAAGCTGCACGATCAACTACCGCTTCCAGTCGTGGCAAGCCGGCCACTTCCAGGCCACAACGATCGTCAGCTATCAGGGCAACGGCGCGGTGGAAACCACCCAGATCACGCTGAGCGGCACCAGCGGTTCGCCCATCTTCATGAATGGCTTCGAATAGGTGGGGTGTATCAACAGCCTGTCAGACCAGCGCCGCCAGGATGTCGTCGTCGGCGACGCCATCGGCAATGAAGGCGCGACCGAGACCGCGCCAGAGAACGAAGCGCAGGCCGCTGCCGGTGGCCTTTTTGTCCAGGCGCATCAGCCGCAGCAGTTCCGGTGCCGGGATCGCCGGTTCGACCCGGGTCGGCAGGCCGAGCCGGTCGAGCAGGCGAGCCAGACGTTCGCCATCGGCGGCCGAAGCCAGACCCAGCCGGGCACTGAGGCGGGCCGCCTGCACCATGCCGATCGCGACCGCCTCGCCATGGAGATGGCGACGGTAGTCGCCAGCGGCCTCGATCGCGTGGCCGAAGGTATGGCCCAGATTGAGCAGGGCGCGCTCGCCGCTCTCGCGTTCGTCGCGGGCGACGATCGCTGCCTTGTGCCGGACGCTGGTGGCGATGGCGTGCGCGAGCGCGGCCGGTTCTCGGCGGCGCAGGGCGTCGGCGTTGCCCTCCAGCCAGTCCATGAAGACGGCGTCGCCGATCGCCGCGTATTTCACCACCTCGGCCAGGCCGGCGGACAACTCGCGTTCGGGCAGGGTGTTCAGGGTGTCGGTATCGGCAATCACCGCCGCCGGCTGGTGAAAGGCGCCGACCAGGTTCTTGCCTTCGGGCAGGTTGACCCCGGTCTTGCCGCCGACCGAGGAGTCGACCATCGCCAGCAGACTGGTCGGCACCTGGATGCAGCGGATGCCGCGCATCCAGCTGGCGGCGGCGAAACCGGCCAGATCGCCGACCACGCCGCCGCCGAGGGCGATCACCGCGGCATCCCGTCGTGCCTGCATCGACGCCAGCGTGTCCAGTACCGCCGCGAACTGATCCAGGGTCTTGCTGGTTTCTCCGGCCGGGATGACATGGCGCCGGCAAAGTGCCGGCTCGGGCAATACCGCCGCGACGGCGTCGGCGTACAGCGCTGCGACCTGATCGTCGCTGATCAGCAGCACCTCACGGCCGCTCAGCAGTGACTGCCAGATCGGCCGTTCGGACAGCAGCCCTGGGCCGATCCAGATCGGGTAGCTGCGCGTGCCCAGGTCGATATCGATACGTTCGTTCATGACGATGTTGATGATTCCATAGTTGGCGGGTCGATGCCGGTGAGCCGGATCGCCAGTTCGCGCGCGACGGTGGCCGGATGCTGGCTCGACGAGCGCCACTGCAGATCGGCGACATCGGCATACAAGGCTTCGCGCTGCTCGGCCAGCACCTGCAACCGGGCCCGACGGTCGGCGGCCTGCAGCAGCGGCCGGCTGCGGTCGCGCGCCAGTCGCTTCAGCTGCTGGTCGACACTGGCGACCAGATGGACGACGTAGGCATGCGTTCGCAAGGCGGCGCGATTTCGGGCATCCAGGACCACGCCGCCGCCGCAGGCAAGGACCAGATCGGTCTTGTCCAGTTCGCGCAGCAGGGCCGCGTGCTCGCGCCGACGGAAGCCGTCCTCGCCTTCGAGCTCGAAGATCAGTGGAATGTCGGCGCCGGCGTGGTCTTCGATGGCATGGTCGAGATCCACGAACGGCTTGTCGAGCAGGCGCGCCAGGATCCGCCCGACACTGCTCTTTCCGGCACCCATCGGGCCGATCAGTGCGATCACGCCGCGGCCGGATGCGATCACCATCCATACCTCCGCCGTGATCCTCGCGCTGCCGCGAAGCGGAGCGACGAGCGGCGTACTGGCACGGCTTGTGGGAGCGAGAGTTGCATATCCGGTGATGATACGAGTTCGGCCGTCCTGCGGCAGGGTTCTCCGTTTCCGGCCGCGTCCTGTCAGCCGTCCGAGGCCAAGTCCTGGCCCGAGGCGCAAGTCCACTACAATGCCGGCCATGACCCGCTTCTCGCTGCTGTTCGCCGGACTTTTGATCGGCTTGTTCCTGCTCTGCCTGCTGCCGCCGGTGGAGCGCGCCTTCGTCGATCCGTTCACGGCCGGACTGGCCAGCATCTGCACCGCCCTGGTGTCGATCTTCGATGCCGATGTGCTGACCTACGGAAAGATCATCCAGAGCACCAGCAACGGCTTTTCGATCTCGATCGAGCGCGGTTGCAACGGCATCGAGGCGATGATCGTATTGACCGCCGCGATCCTGGCGTTTCCGGCGCCCTGGCGGCATCGCCTGGTCGGTCTGCTCCTCGGCTTCGTTGCCATCCAGGGACTGAATCTGGTCCGGATCATCAGCCTGTTCTACCTGGGCCAGTGGAACATGACCGCCTTTGAGTGGTTTCATCTGTACATCTGGCAGGCGCTGATCATTCTGGATGCCCTGGTCGTCTGGCTGATCTGGCTGAAGTACCTGCCCGGGCAGGGGACCCGGCCGCCGTCGACATCGTCGGCCAGCGGGCAGGAGCCTGTGCAAGCATAGGCTTACGCGCAATAGATGAGAGCTTCCTTATCCAGCGAGGTGCTGGTAGGCTGGGCCGGTGTCTACATTAGCCGCAGGGGGCGTAACGTCATGGGCACGCAGGTCGCAAAGATCATCGAGCTGTTCACTTCCTCGTCCAAGGGTATCGAGGACGCGGTCGAGAAGGGTTTGAAAAAGGCTTCGCAAACTGTCAAGAACATCAAAGGGGCCTGGGTCAACGAGATCAAGGTCGTGACCAGTCCCGATGGCAAGGTGACCGAATGGCGAGTCAGCCTGAAAGTCACGTTCGTCGTCGACTGATCGAGAGCTTCGCGCCGGCATGAGCGGAACACTCGTTACCATCGGCCTGGTCGAGGACGACCCGGACCAGGCGGCCCTGGCTGCGATGTGGCTGGAGGGTGCCAACTATCGTTGTGCCCGCTACGCCACCGCCAACGAGTTTCGCCGTGGCCGCGGCGGCCACGCCGCTGACCTGTTACTGCTGGACTGGGAACTGCCCGACAGCGACGGCGTGACCTTGCTGACCCAGGTTCGTGCCGATCCCGGCACTGCGGCGACGCCGGTGATCA
>CAZFUH010000160.1:0-5155 GCA_964522235.1 uncultured Rhodanobacteraceae bacterium | reverse complement strand
TTCAAGCGCTGCGCAGCGGCGCCGACGACTACATCGTCAAGCCGGTCACCCGCAGTGTCCTTCTGGCGCGGATCGAAGCTGTGCTGCGTCGCTCGCAACTATCGCCGAGCGCCACCGAAGACGTCGATCTGAATCCGTACACGCTCGACCACGATCGCGCCCGCATTCTGATCGACGGCGCGGACACCGACCTGACGCAACGCGAGTTTGATCTTGCCGTGCACCTGTTCCGTAGACATGGCCGGATCGTGCGCCGCGAAGCCCTGCTCGAAAGCGTCTGGAACATCGCCGCGAACGTGCCCACGCGCACGGTCGACACGCACATCAGCCGACTGCGCCGCAAGTTGCAATTGGATGGTAGCCTCGGCTGGCGCCTGGTCGCGGTCTACCAGCACGGCTACCGGCTGGAGAAATTCCTGAACCTGGACACCGAGCAGCGCGCCGTCGAGTCTTGAGGCGTCATCCCACCGGAGACAAGGATGCTTCCTGACGCGATCGTCGAGCGTTTCAACGTCTTGCTGGATGCGGCCGGCAAAGCCGGCGAGCCGGAACCGACCGCGGTCAGTCTGGCGACGGCCGACGCCAGCGGCAGACCTTCCGTGCGCATCGTCCTGCTCAAACATCTGGACGGCCGCGGCTTCGTGTTCTACACCAATACCGACAGCGCCAAGGGCAGGCAGCTCGCCGAGAACGCTCAGGCTGCGATCTGCGCGCATTGGAAGCATCTGGATTTTCAGGTCCAGGTGCGCGCCGAGGGGCGTGTTCAACCGGTGTCCGCGGAAGAAGCCGATCAATATTTTTCCGGCCGACCGCGCGGAAGCCAGATCGGCGCCTGGGCCTCACTGCAATCGCAACCCCTGGATCGACGCGAGACGCTGGAACAGCGGATCGATGAGTTCGAACGGCGTTTCGCCAATGGTCCGGTGCCACGGCCACCGCACTGGTCCGGCTACCGCCTGCGACCGGACCGGATCGAGTTCTGGTTCGGTCGTGAGCACCGTCTGCATGAACGCGATGTCTTCGTGCTCGACCAAGGCCAGTGGCGGCAGCAATCGCTGTATCCATGATCGAGTCGAAGCCGGATCGGATCATGCTTGATTCCGCCAAGTCACCGGCGTATCGTGCTGCGCCGCAGCAACCTTTCCCCTAAACGACCTGAAGCCCACGCTCCAAGTCCGGAGCCGAGCCCGCCACGTTCGTGGACACATCCAGCCAATCCCCGCAACAGCGCATGCTGCCGTTGATGGTCGCCGCAACCGGCATCGTCTACGGTGACATCGGCACCAGCCCGCTGTACGCGATGCGCGAGGCCTTCAGCGGTCCGTTCGGGATGGCGCCGACCGAGGGCAACATCCTGGGTGTGGTCTCGCTGCTGTTCTGGTCCCTGATCCTGGTCATCTGCATCAAGTACCTGGGCGTGATCGTGCGCGCCGACAATCGCGGCGAAGGCGGCATTCTGTCGTTGATGGCGTTGGCGACGCGCAACTGGAGCGGGTCTCCGGGCAAACGCCGGGTACTGGTCCTGCTCGGCATCTTCGGCGCCACCCTGTTCCTGTGCGATGGTCTGATCACGCCATCGATCACCGTGCTGTCGGCGGTCGAAGGCTTGAACGTCGCGACGCCGATGTTCGATCCCTATGTCGTGCCGATCGCCCTGGTGATTCTGATCGGCCTGCTGTCGGTGCAGCGTTTTGGTACTGCCCGGGTCGGCGGCCTGTTCGGACCGGTGATGATCGTCTGGTTTCTGGCCCTGGCCGCGCTTGGCGTGCTCAGCATCGTGCAGTCGCCCCAGGTGCTGGCGGCGCTCAGTCCGCACTATGCGGTGTTGTTCTTTGCCGAGCACAAGATTGCCGGCATGGTGGTGCTGGCAGCGGTGTTTCTGGTCGTCACCGGCGGCGAGGCGCTGTACACGGATCTGGGCCATTTCGGTCGCAAGCCGATGCGGCGTGCCTGGTTCGGCCTGGTGATGCCGGCGCTGATGCTGAACTACCTGGGTCAGGCGGCGCTGCTGATCCGCAACCCGTCGGCGGCGGAGAATCCTTTCTATCTGCTCGCGCCCGACTGGGCGATGTACCCCTTGGTCGGCTTGGCGACCGTCGCCGCGATCATCGCCTCGCAGGCGGTCATCACAGGCAGTTTTTCGGTAGCTCGTCAGGCGGTCCAGCTCGGTTTGCTGCCGCGTCTGGAGATTGCCCATACCTCGGCACGTGCCATCGGCCAGATCTACGTGCCTGCAGTCAACCGCTTCCTGCTGGTCGGCGTTGTCGGCCTGGTGCTGTCCTTCGGTACCTCATCCAATCTGGTTTCAGCCTATGGCGTCGCCCTGGCCTTGACCATGACCATCGAGACCGTACTGGCGGTGATCGTCGCCCGCAGGAACTGGCGCTGGGGCGTGCTGGGCATGCTCGCGTTCGCGCTGTTCCTGTTCGTCGATCTGGTGTTCCTGGCGACGAACGCATTGAAGATCCCACAGGGCGGGTGGTTTCCACTGGCGCTTTCGGCCGTACTGTTCCTGCTGATGACCACCTGGCAACGCGGCCGGCAACTGGTCAACGAGCAACTGCATAACGCGACCTTCCCGCTGCACCTGTTCCTGGCCAATCTAGACGGCATCACCCGGGTCCAGGGCACGGCCGTGTTCCTGACCGCCGATCCTGAGGGCCTGCCGCACACCCTGTTGCACAACCTCAAGCACAACAAGGTGCTGCACCAGCGGGTCGTGTTGATGACCCTGGTCACCGAGGAAGTGCCGAGGGTCGCCGCCGAGGAGCAGATCCGCATCGAGGATCTCGGCGAGGGCATGTACCGCGTCGTCGCTCATTTTGGTTTCATGGAGAACCTGGATGTGCCGCATGTATTGACCCTGTGCGAGGAACAGGGACTGACCTTCGATCCGATGGACACCACGTTCTTCCTGGGTCGGGAAACCCTGCTGTGCACCAAGGGCGACGGCATGCCGCTGTGGCGGGAGAAGATCTTCGCAGTGATGTGGCGCAGCGCCGCACGGGCGATGGATTCCCTGCATATCCCGCCGAATCGCGTCGTCGAGCTGGGCACGCAGATCGAGATCTGAGCGTCCTGGTTCACTACACTCGCGGCTCATGAATCGTAATCGGCAATCGACCGGGCACGCCGGAGCCAGCTGATGCCCTCGGTGCTGGCCCACCCCGCGCGGCTGATACCGCTGGCGTTCCTGATCGTGATCGCGCTCGGCACGGTGGCGCTGATGCTGCCTGGTGCCCGAGTCGAGACGGGCGGCGCGCCCCTGGTCGTGGCCTTGTTCACGGCGACCTCGGCGCTTTGTGTGACCGGCCTGACCGTGGTCGACACGGCCGTCTACTGGACCGGCTACGGCCAGGCCGTGATCCTGCTGCTGTTCCAGCTCGGCGGTCTGGGCATCATGGCCGGTGCGACCTTGCTCGGTCTGCTCGTGAGTCGACGACTGGGCCTGTCCAGCCGCATGCTGATTCAGGCCGAGACACGCAGCCTGGGCATGGCCGATGTCGTGCCGGTGGTCAAACTGATCCTGATCGTCACCATCACCGTCGAGCTGGCGCTGGCCGCGGTGCTGGTGACGCGCCTGCATTGGGGTTGGGGCGAGCCGCTGCCGTCGGCGCTCTGGCACGGCGTGTTCCACGCCGTGTCGGCATTCAACAACGCCGGCTTTTCGACCTGGAGCGACAGTCTGACGCGGTTCGCACTGGATCCCGCCGTGCTGGCGCCGATCATGCTTGCCGTCGTCATCGGCGGCCTTGGTTTTCCGGTGCTGTACGAGCTGCGTCGTGAGCCGCGCCGGCCTGCGCGCTGGTCCGTGCACACCAAGATCACCCTGATCGGCTCGTTTGTGTTGCTCGTGCTCGGCACTGCGGTGTTTGCGGTTTTCGAGTGGAACAATCCGGACACTCTTGGCGGCCTGGATGCGGGCGGCAAGCTGCTCGGTGCCGGATTCCATTCGGTGATGACCCGCAGCGGTGGTTTCAATACCATCGAAGTCACGGCAATGCAGGGCGAAAGCCTGCTCGTCCAGTACCTGCTGATGTTCATCGGTGGCGGCAGCGCCGGAACCGCCAGCGGCATCAAGGTGACGACGTTCTTTCTGCTTGGTTTCGTCGTCCTGGCCGAGATTCGCGGCGAGCCGGACAGCACCGTATTCCGTCGCCGCATCTGTCCAAAGGTGCAGCGGCAGGCCTTGTCGATCGTCCTGCTCGGTACAGGCATGGTCGGACTCGGCAGCCTGTTCGTGTTGTCGCTGAGCAGGGCACCGCTGGAGTTCGTATTGTTCGAAGTGATCTCGGCATTCGCGAACGTCGGCCTGTCGACCGGACTGAGTGCGGAGCTGCCGGCGGCTGGGCAGTACGTGCTGGCGGCGCTGATGTACATCGGCCGGGTCGGGACCATCACCGTGGCTGCGGCGCTGGCGCTTCGCAGTCGGCATCGATCCTACCGGTACCCCGAGGAGCGGCCGATCGTCGGCTGAGCGGCAAATCTGGAGAACAGAAGCGATGGCGAAGAGTGACAGCGTGGTGGTGATCGGATTGGGCCGTTTCGGCGGCTCGGTCGCCGAGTCCCTGTATCGGCTCGGGCACGAGGTTCTGGGCATCGACGAAAACGCCGAGCTGGTGCAGCACTGGTCCAGCCGGCTGACCCATGTCGTGCAGGCCGACACGACCGGCGGCGAAGCCTTGCGCCAGCTCGGCGTTGGTGATTTCAGCCATGCCGTGGTTGGCATCGGTTCCGACCTGGAGGCCAGCGTGCTGACCGTGCTGGCCCTGCACGAGCTTGGCGTCGCGGACATCTGGGCCAAGGCGACCAGCATCAAGCATGGCCGCATCCTCGAGCGCACCGGCGCTCACCACGTCATCTACCCCGAGGCGGCGATGGGCGAGCGCGTCGCGCACCTGGTCACCGGCAAGATGATCGACTTCATCGAGTTCGACGACGGCTTCGCGATCGTCAAGACCCGGGCTCCGGCCGAGGCCTGTGGCAAGACCCTGGCCGAGTCGGCGCTGCGCAGCAAATACGCGGTCACCGTGGTCGGCATCAAGCGCCCGCGCGAGGATTTCACCTACGCCCGGCCGGAAACCCGCGTCGAAGCCGGCGATCTGCTGATCGTGTCCGGCCCGACCCGCCAGGTCGAGCGCTTCGCGGCCATGAG
>CAZFUH010000159.1:1924-9481 GCA_964522235.1 uncultured Rhodanobacteraceae bacterium | reverse complement strand
CTCCCGCGCGGAGCACGATTTCGTCACCTTCGGCCAGCGCTTCGACGGCGACTTCTTCCTCGCCACGGCCGTCGGCGCGCACGCGCCTGACCGAGGAGGGCATGACCTGATGCAGCAGTTCCAGTTCATTCTGTGCGCGGCGCTGTTGCCGGCATTGTGCTGGCCGGGCGGATGCGGCGGGAAGTAGTTCGGCGTGGTGAACACCGGCTTGCGGCGCAGGGTGCGGATGCCGGTGCGGTCGAGCAGGGCCTCGGTCTGGCGTGCCTTCTCCTGGGCGCGGACTCGCGCTGCGTCCCTGGACTGTTTGCGGCGCACGCGCGGCTCGGGATGATGCACCAGCGCTACCGCCTGCAACAGCCGGATGCGGTCCGCCTCCGGCAGCGCCTCGAGCAGGCTGCGATCGTCCCGGATCGCTTCCAGTACCTCCAATGCAATGCGGGCGCGGTCGGGCAGGGCGGCGACGTCGATGTCGTTGTCGGTGGCGGTCGTGCTGGGCTGGCTGGTCATGGAATCGGCAACGCGAATCAGGGTCGCACTGCGCGCGACCGGAAGGGTATGTGGGCGGGCTCCGCGGTTGCTGTGGCTGCCGGGGATGGCCCATTCTCTCTCAAACTCATGCAGGCCGAGATACCGGGTCAGTGAAGCAGCGTAAGCGTGCGTGTTGCCGTTGTCCGCTGCCCTGAACATTCTCAGGATGATCCAGGCAAGTGGGCGCAGATCCTTCTCATTGGCTTGCAGGGGACGTATAAGCACATCTTGCGGTCTGCTCATGTCACGCCTCTTGAGCACATGGGCGGTGACAAGTGTCTCCAGCGACGAGGCCGCCGAAATTCGAACGCCGGATTCTAGCGCAATGGAGTTCGGACGACGGGGCGCTGCTGCTGATGCCCTGAGATCAGGTGCTCGGACTGAGCGTGGCGATGGCGGCGTACGGCCATGTCCGGATTCTCGGCGTTTAGGTGTTTCCCAGGGTGACGGCGGCCGGCTTGCCGGCTTGCTTGCCAGGGATGTTCTGCGTCCCCGGCCGCTGGCGCGCTTTAAAGCCCAACTTCGAGACATTGATCATGCCTGCCAACTTCCCACTCCGATGCCATTGTTCTCCTTGCTATGCCTGCGTCGCGTTGGTCGCGCTCATGCTGGCTCTGTTGCCGGCCGCGCATGCCGAGTCCGCAGCCCCGCAGGCCTACTACCTGCAGTTGCAACACGACGCGTCGCCTCGGGCGGTGGCCGATGCGGTGACGGCTGCCGGTGGTCGTGTCACCCACGAACTCGCGCGTGGAAGGGTGCTTGCCGCCCTGCTGCCGGCGACCGCTGTCGCGGCCATCGATGGCGGCGAAGGTGTGCATCTGATCGAGCCGGTGCCCATCCATCGGCCAATGTCGCAACGGGTGCCCTGGCACGTCGACCAGGTGCAGGCGCGCCAGGTCTGGGACGGTGACGACGACGGGCAGATCGACTTCGGTGCTCCCGACGGCACCGGCGTCCGCGTGTGCCTGATCGATTCCGGCGTGTTCGCTGTGCACCCGGATTTCGCCGGGCTGCGCATGAGCGGCATGAGCCAGATCGACGGTGAGGCCTGGGACGAGGACGGCATTGGTCACGGCACCCGAGTGGCGGGCATCATCGCCGCCGCGCACAACGAACTCGGTGTGGTGGGCATCGCCCCGGGTGGACTCGAACTGCTGGTGGTCAAACTGTTCAACAACGCCGGGATGTTCGTGCCCGGGCAGAGCAACCTCGCCGCGGCCGTCGACTGGTGTCGCGAGCAGGGTGTACACATGGTCCACCTCAGCCTGGGCACGACCGCCAAGTCGGAGACCGAGCGCCTGCTGTTCGAGGAGCTCTATCTCGACCACGGCATCCTTGCGGTGGCTGCCATCGGCAACGAGTTCGCACCAGTACCCCAATATCCGGCCGCTTACGAGGGTGTGCTGGCGGTGGCCGGCGTCAACGACGGTGCCATCCACCTGGCTGCGTCATCCTACCCTGACAGCGACTTCGATCCGTTCGATCCACCGGCCCAGGCGCTGTGGGATGTCGCCGAACTGGCAGCCGGGGCCGATCCGCTGCTGTCCACCCAGTCGGGTCCGCCGGGCTCCGTGCCCGACGACCGGGTCAGCGTGAATGGCTTGACGTTCGACGGCGTGCAAATCATCGAAAGCGCGCTCGGCAGCGCCAGCGGGCCGCTGGTCAATGGTGGTCTGTGCAATGTGCCTGGGGATTTCAGCGGAGCGGTGGTGTTGTGTGAACGCGGCGAAGTCACCTTCGCCCAAAAAATCGAAACCGTGCGCGACGGCGGCGGGGTCGGCGTGCTGATCTTCAACCACTATCCTGGCGGCTTCCGCGGCTCCTGCGTCGGCAACTGCACGCAACCATCGATTCCGGCCATCGCGTTGCGTCAGGACCAGGGCCAGGCGCTGCTCGGTCAGCTTGGTGCGGCGGCTACGCTGCTGACCGACGACGGCAGTGACTGCAGCGAATGTGTCGGCGGTTACGGCTACACCTTCAGCGGTTTCACTTCCCAGGCCGCGGCCGTGGTCTCTGGCGGCGCTGCGCTGCTGTGGTCGGCTTGCGGCGGCCGCAACGGTGTCAGCAACGTCGAACTGCGCCAGCTGCTGCGCGACAGCGCGCTGGATCTGGTCGGCACCAGCGCCAACGGTGACAGCTATGGCTCCGGCTGGGATCCCTACACCGGCTGGGGGCTGCTGCAACTGGCCGACGCACTGCAGCTCGCGCGCAGCCGCTTCGGCGATCGTTGCCAGCAAAGCTTCTGCGCCAGCACCACGCGCAACATTCCGGACGGTGTGGCCGAAGGGGTCGATGATTCCTTGTTCCCGGTCCAGCAGGGTCAATTGCTCGACCTCGACGTCGCAATCGTCGCCCGCCACAATTGGCCTGGCGACCTGATTTTCCGGCTGGAGCATGTCGATAGCGGCATCGCTGCGACCTTGATCGACCGCCCCGGCGTACCTGCAAGCACCTGGGGTTGTGCCGATCCGGACATCGATGTGGTGCTCGATGATTCAGGCAGCGCGGGCCCCGTGGAGGACGCCTGCCCACTGGATACCGGCCTCGACTACACACCGGACGAGCCCCTGGCGGTCTTCGCCGGTTTGCCGTGGGCCAGCGAGTGGCGCCTGACCGCCATCGACGCCGAGGCAGAGTTCGACGGCGTGCTGGAAAGCTGGTGCCTGCGACCTGTGCAGTTGCTCAATGATCACATCTTCGCTGACGGCTTTGAAGCCGGCGATTGACGGTGGCGGTCCGGTGTCGGTGTCGTGTCCGGATTTGTCGCAGAACCGTGTTTCCCTCGCTACAGGGGCCGCGCGTATCCGCCGGCCCGGGATTTCAACCCAGCGGAGATGCAAAACCCATGAACAGCACATCGATCGGCGCCCGTACGGCTGCTGTCGTCCTGCTCCTGACCCTGTGCAGCGGACTGCAGGCCGCAAGCTTCACCTATCGCGGCTATCTTGAGGATGGCGGGGCGCCCGCCGAGGGTCGCTATGACATTCGTCTGACCGCGTACGCCGATGCCCACTCGCTGCTGCGCGTCGCCGAGCCGGTGGAGATCGAGGATGTGATCCTGAATGCTGGTCAGTTTGCCACCGCGCTGAATGCTGATGCTCTTCCGGCGCATCTCGACCAGGTATGGCTTGAGGTCGAGGTGCGCGCCGAAGGCGAGGGCGGCTGGTGGCTGCTGCCGGGTCGCCAGGCCGTTGCGCCAAAGGGCACGCTGTGCCCGCCGGCCTGGGAGCTGTCCGGAAACGCCGGCACCAACCCGACCATCGACTTCCTCGGTACGACCAACGACCAGCCGCTGGAACTGCGCGTGCGCAACGGCCGCGGCTTCCGCATCGAACCCAGCCCGAATTTCTGGAACGGGCTGCCACTCACCATCAACACCCTCGGCGGCAGTCACGGCAACCAGCTCACCGCCGGCGTGCGCGGCGCGACGATCTCGGGCGGCGGTGTCGCACCGGGGGCGACCGACCCTGACTTCACTGGTGTCTCGCGCAATCGCATCACCGATCACTACGGCGTCGTCGGCGGCGGCTTCAACAACCGCGCCGGCAACGACGGCGGGACCTTGATTGATGCCGCCCACGCCACGGTCGGCGGTGGCCGCGACAATGTCGCCAGCGGCCGTCACAGCACGGTGGCTGGCGGCAGCGGCAACATCGCCTCAGCCAACGACAGCAGCGTGATTGGCGGCCTGAGCAACAGTGCCACCGGAGTTCGCAGCACGTCCGGTGGCGGCTGGAACAATCAGGTCTCCGGTGGGCACGCCGCAGGGCTCGGCGGGATCGACAATGCTGTGAGCGGGTCGAGTGCGTTCCTGGGCGCAGGCAACAACGGTGTGGCCAGCGGGACCTTGAGCGTCCTCGCCGGCGGGCAGGCCAACACCGCCAGCGGCACGCGCGGCGCGGTACTGGGCGGCGTCAACAACAGCGCCAGCGGCGACAACAGCTCGATCACCGGTGGCTCCGGCAACTGTGCCGGTGGCACCAATTCCTGGGCCGGCGGCAACCGTGCCAAGATTCGTCCCGGCAATAACGCTGGAGAACCGGGGCAGGGCTGTGCGGATGTTCCGACGACCGGCACCGCCACGGGTGACGCCGGTACCTTCGTCTGGGCCGACAACCAGAATGCCGACTACCTCACCGCCGGGCCCAACCGATTCCTGGTGCGCGCCTCCGGCGGTGTCGTGTTTACTGCCGGCGCCATCAACAGTCCCCAAGACAATCTTCTGCGCGTCAACGGCACACTGCGCCTGGATACCCTGGGCAGCGCCGGCGGCACCACGCTGTGCAGGAACAACGTCAACCAGATCGCCGCCTGTTCTTCCAGTGCCCGCTACAAGTCCGACATCGTCGATCTGGACCTCGGTCTCGACGTCGTGCGCAGTCTGCGGGCTGTCGCCTACACTTGGACCGATTCCGGCGCCGCCGACATCGGCTTCGTCGCAGAAGACGTCGCTGTCATCGATCCGCGCCTGGTGATTCAGAACGACAACGGCGAGATCGAGGGTGTGAAGTACGAGCGTCTGAGCGCGGTGCTGGCGGTTGCAGTGCAGGCTATGGCGGCCGAACACGACGAGCAAGCAGCGAAGATGGCGGCACTGCAGGCTGAGAACACGAAGCTGAGTGAACGCCTGGCTGAGATCGACGCGGTCCAGGCGCAGTCGCTGACAGCCTTGCGCGCCGAGCTGGCACTGCTGCGCGAGCTGATCGCGCCGGCATTGGCCGATGGAGGACGCTGAGGTGCGCCGCCTGCTTGCCGTTGCGATGGTGGGCGCGTTTGCGTTTGCGGAGAGCCTGAGTGCAAAGGATGTCGACGACGGCAAGCATCCGTCACGCTTCGCGATGCAGGAAGCACGGGTGGAGTCCGAAGCGGTGATCGCAAACGACCGCTTTCACTTGCGCGCACAGTTCGTTCGCAATAGCGGCGCAGAAACCTTGGAGGCGCAGGGATTCAGTTTGCAATCGCAGCTGATTGCCAAAGGGTCCGGCTGCCCGATAGCGGACGTCATCTTCGTCAACGGCTTCGAATAGGCGCAGCCGACAGCCGCGCTTCGGCGTGGCCCTGGACGATCACGCCGGACTTCCGGCCTCGACCCGCGCGATGATCGCGCGGGTCGGCTGGCGCTTCGGATTCAACCCGTTCGTCGGCTCGATCGGGCAAGAAGTCCAGGCACCTCAGAATGTGTATTCTGCTGTCAGGTTGAGCAGTGCGGTCGAGCGCTTGGGCCCGGAAAACACGATACCGGTGTCCGGATCCCGAAGTTCACCGGCCCTGGCGCGGAAGTAGTCGTAGTGCACACCGACACTGAGGTTTTCGGTGGCGTTCCAGCCGGTTCCGATGCCGGCGTACCAGCTGTTTCGGCCATCGCGGCCGCCGCTTACCAGCCCCAACTCCTGGCCGACACTGTTGTAGTAGCGGGCATTGTTGTCGGATGCCCGAAAATAGCCGCCGCGGGCGCCGATGTACCAGGCCGGCACCACGTGGAAGCGGGCGTTGCCGCCGACATGCCAACCGCGCAGCGCGTTCTCACTTTCGCGCTCGTTGATCGGGTCGCCATCGAACACGTTGGTGACCTTGAGATTACCAAGATCGGTATAGCCACCTTCGATGCCTATGCCCCAAATCGGGCCAACTTTCCAGCGATAACCGGTGGCGAGCCCCTAGCCGGTGCGACGACCGTCGGCGCTACGAAACAGGTTGAAATCGCCGGAACCGAAGGTTCCAGCGGTGCCGCCATCGGTCCGTCCAACGTTGCCCGCCACGAACCAGTGGCCTTGCCCGGTCTGCAGATCTGGGCGGTACGTATCTCCTGTTTGTGCGAACGCGGCTGGTACGCATAGCGCGGCAGCGAGAGCGGTCGGGATCATCAATTTTTTCATGGCGTGTTCTCCTGGTTGTTCACGTCTGTTCGCCGTCGGCATACATGTCGGGTAGTGAATGTCAGTGGCTACTTCAGACAGCCCGCGTATGGACGTGCGTCGGCGCACAGTTAAGCCACCACAGGCTGAAGCCTGGGCAAACCTTCACGCCTTCTCCACAGTTGCGATTCAATTGACGTTAAAAATTGTCGGCGTCCCGGGTGGACTTGCCCTGGTGATCTGCACAAGGTACGTGGCGGTAGACCGAGACGATCGAATTTTCGAATCCGCCGAGCCAGAGAAAACTGGTCAGCGTGCAGTTGCAGAGTGTCATCCGCAGACGCACCTGGTTGGTCACAGGCCGGCAGTGCCGAGACCGTCCGCTGCCCCTCGTCCGGCGCTGCGCGCCACCTTCTCCCCGCGTGCGGGGAGAAGGGCACAGCTTGTTCCGTCGTCCCGGTACAACGCGGAGAAGGTGCCCCGAAGACAGATCGGCGAAGACAGATCGGGACGGACAGATCGGGACAGATCGGGATGGGACAGATCGGGACACCCATCAATCCGTCAGGCGGCATCGCCTGAAAATCGTGGGTGTCCCTGTCTCCCTCTGTCCCTGACCTACTTTCCTAGTGCAAGCTCAACGGCAGCACGTCCGTGTATTCCACAGCGCCTGCCCGCCGGTGCCGTACACAACCACGTTGCCGTCGTTCTGCACCGCCAGCCATGCGCCCGGATTGCCATGCGTGCTGGTGTGCCAGCGCGCCTGATTGGCGCTGTTGTAGACCACCAAGTTGCCGTCGCCCTGCATCGCCAGGCGGTGATTGCTGCCGTAGACGTGGTTGGCCCAGATGGCACCGACACCGGCCTGATACAGCACCAGGTTGCCGTCGCCCTGGATCACGAAGGTAAAGCGCCCGTCGCAGGACAGCACCGACTGTCCGGTCTGCAAGGTCTGACCGCCATTGAGACGACCGCAACCTGGCGGCGGGGGCGGCGGCGCGGTGAAACGGGTGTACAGCAGCCGATTCGGCGAACCGGCACCAGGATTGGAGACGACATTGACCGTGGCGTTGGCGACGATCGCGTTGTGCACGGTGGCCGGCGACGCACCCGGATTGTTGGCCAGGTACAGTGCCGCGGCACCCGCCACGTGCGGCGCCGCCATCGAGGTGCC
>CAZFUH010000159.1:0-1914 GCA_964522235.1 uncultured Rhodanobacteraceae bacterium | reverse complement strand
CGTTGATCGTGTTGGTGGCGGTCGTACTGGTCCACCACGCCGAGGTGATCGCCGATCCCGGTGCGAACAGGTCCAGGCAAGTGCCGAAGTTGGAGAACGAAGAACGGGCATCGTTGCTCTGGGTCGAGCCTACGGTGATTGCGTTCGGCACCCGCGCCGGTGAATAGTTGCAGGCGGGCGCGTTCGCATTTCCGGCTGCGATCACTACGGTCAAGCCGGCGTTGATCAGGTTGTTGGTCGCCGCGTCAGCCGAGGAATTTCCGCTGCCGCCCAGGCTCATGTTCGCAACCGCCGGCTTGACGTGGTTGCCGCGAACCCAGTCAATGCCGGCGATGATTGTCGACCACTCCGAACCGCCGGCGCAGCCGAACACGCGGACCGGATGCAGGGTCACGCCCTTGGCGACGCCCCATGTGGTGCCGGCAACCGTCCCGGCCACGTGCGTGCCATGACCGTTGCAGTCCTGTACGCCGCGGCCATCGTTGATCGCGCTGAACCCGTTGCCGATGCGCCCGCCGAACTGGCTGTGCGAGGTGAGAATGCCCGAATCGATGATGTAGGCGCGTACGTTGGCAGCGGTGGTGTCGTAGACGTACGTGCTATTGAGCGGAAGGAAACGCTGGTCGACCCGATCCAGTCCCCAGGTCGCGTTGGGCTGCGTCGTGGCGTTCAGCAGTACATGGCCGTCCTCCTCGACGTAGGCGACGCGCGGGTCGGCCAGCAGGTTTGCCAGCGCATCGTCGTCGGCCTCGACCACGAAGCCGCGCAGGGCATGCTCGTAGCTGCGCAGCAGCTTCGCGCCGTGGCCGACGGCCATCGTGCGCGCGACCTCGGGGACACCGGGCACACCGGCCCGGTCGGCGGGCTCGGACGACAGGCGCGCGGCCTGGTCCTTGAGCACGACGATGTAGCGGCCCTCGATGGGGTTCTCGCTGATTCGAAGCTCGCCGGCAAAGGTCGCGCCGGAACCGAGCCCGAACAGTACGCCGGCGGCCATTGCCGCGGCGCGGGAGACCGTTCGGGAGGGACTCTGATAGTTGCTATGGATGGTCAACGTCATGGCGGATTCCTCAAGCGATGTGGTATCCGGTCCGGAAGGGTTTATCCGGGGACAGCGCGGTCGCGCAATCGCCACGCTATCAGCCTCGCGGGCGTGGGATTGTGATTCGCTTCGCAAACGCACAGCACCGTTTCGATGGCCATGAAACTGGGTCGAATCGGTGCCGTGCTCGCGGTCCTTGGGCTGCGCTTCGGATTTCGGCGCAAGCCATGGTTGCCGGGCTTTCTGCTTCGCCGCCCGGTTCAACCGTCGGCCCTGTCGGCAACCGTGCGTGCGGTCGAGCGGGTGGCCCGCCGGATCGAAGGTTTGCTCAGCCCGCGCTGGCTGTTCATCTCCTCGGGCACCATGCACGCTGTCGCTGGGTTCGCGATCGCCCCGTGGCCGCGCTGATGCTGCTGCCGCCATTCCCGATGCCGGGCATCAATGCCCTGCCGTGCCTGGGTGGTGTCAGAGACAGCTGCAACGGACGCCAAGAAGGGGGGAGAACAGGACAATCATCAATCCCCAGGCAGCGTCACCTGAAGATCGTGAGTATCCCTGTGCTATCACCTGAAAGCCGGCAGTGCCGAGACCGTCCGCTGCCCCTCGTCCGGCGCTGCGCGCCACCTTCTCCCCGCGTGCGGGAGAAGGCACGGCTTGTTCCAACTCTTTGTGACCACGGGAAGAAGGGCACAGCCCGATGTTCGGCTTGCTGCGCACGTGGCGTTTCCGTTCCCTGATTCCGCCGGGCAGCGCCACACCCGCCAACGTGGGTATCGCCGAAAGCCTGATCGTCGACAACGCGGGTCGCATTGTTCTAGCGCCGGAAGTTTCGCACCATTCTCGCTTGGTCTTCGGTCCCGATCCGGCGTTGC
>CAZFUH010000158.1:0-9579 GCA_964522235.1 uncultured Rhodanobacteraceae bacterium | reverse complement strand
TCAGTTCCAACGCACGCCGCAACAGGGCGGCCGCATGTTCATGCCGGCGCTGCAGCCGATAGACATAGCCGAGCACATCCAGGGCGTTGGCCAGCACTCCGTTGTTCGGTGGCTGCAACTGTTCGGCGCGGCGAACGGCCTCTTCACCGATCACGGCGGCTCGCTCGAGCTCGCGGTTCTTTGCCAGGCTCCGGGTCAGGCTGGTCAGCGCCGCCACCTGCGCGTCGGTTGTCGGGCCACCGGTGGCCTGGTACGCAGACAGCGCCAGGTCGAGCTGCTCGATCGCAGTCGGGAAATCACCGAGCGCATCGGTCGCTCCGGCGAGCAGCACCGCGATTCTCAGCGTGCGTGGATCGCTGTCTCCGAGGTGGTTGCGAGCCAGGCGCAGCGCTTCCTGCAACGGCGGTTTCGCCTCGGCGATTCGGCTGCGCCGGCGCTGGATGTCGGCCAGGGTCGCGAGCAGGTCGATCTGCAGCTCCGGCTGTTCGTGCAGCTGCGTCGCGCTGCGTTCGATTCCCTTTGCGATCAGCGCGTCGACGCTGTCGTCGACATCGGCATTGTCCGGCGCAGCTGCCTCGAACAGGGCCAGGACGAAGTCGTGGATCGCTTGCGCACGCGTGCTTTCAGCCTGCGCATGTCGAGCCTGGTTGGCGGCAACCCGAGCCTGATGCAGGCTGAACAAGGTCGCCGTGATCAGGATCAGCAGCAGGGCAGTCAGGCTGGCAAGCGGCAGCCGGTAGCGGCGTACGGCATGCAGCAGTCGATAGCGGCGCACGCCGGCACGTGCCTTGACGATGCGGCCATGCAGGTGTCTGAGGACGTCGTCGCGCAACGCTGCCGCACTTTCGTATCTTTGCAGCGGATCCCGGTGCAGCGCATGTTGAACGATGCTGCGAACATCGCCGCGAAGGGCACGCCTGAGTGCAGCCGGTGTGCTGCTGCGAAGCCGGGCCGCGTCCGGATCCAGGGCCTGTTCGAAGGACGGCAGGATGTCGCGATCGGCGCGCGGAGGCCGTGCGCCGGTCAGCAGTTCAAACAGTACGGCGCCGAGACTGTAGATGTCGGTGGCAGTGGTAGGCGGGGTGCCGTCGAATTGTTCAGGTGCCGCATAGCCGGCCGTGAAGCGGCGCATCGCGGTGTGTGTCCGTTCGTCGTCTTCGATGCCGGCGTCAAGCAGCTTGGCAATGCCGAAATCCAGAAGCCGAGGACGGCCATGGCGATCGATCAGAATGTTGGCGGGTTTCAGGTCGCGATGGACGACCAGGTTCTGGTGCGCAAACATCACCGCTGAGCAGACTTCAGCGAATAGGGCCAGGCGCGCGCGCAGGTCCAGGTGATGGCGATCGCAGTAGTGAGTGATCGATTCGCCGTCCACGTACTCCATGGCCAGATACGGCAGCCCGCGTTCGGTTACGCCGCCCTCGACCAGTCGGGCAATGCCCGGGTGCGTGAGTCGGGCCAGAATGCGGCGTTCGCGGCGAAAGCGCTGCAGTTCGGCGCTGTCGCAGAGCTCCGAACGCATCAACTTGAGTGCAACACGCTGCTCGTAGTCGACGTGGGCGCGCCGGGCCAGAAATACAATGCCCATGCCGCCTTCTCCGAGTCGGCGTTCGATGATGAACGGTCCGACACGCTGGCCGTGGTTTTCGCTCCCGATGAGCACGCCTTCGCGGATGCGTTCCAATGCCGTATCGTGCGCGCTGCCCGTGCTGGTCGTGATCAGCTCCAGAAGTTCTTCGGCAAGGTCCGGATCCGCGCATTCCCGCTGCAGCCAGACCGGTCGTTGCTCCGGGGCGAGATCGAGCAGCCGTTCCAGCCAGGGCTTCAGCTGTTGCCAGCGTTCAATCGAAAGATTCATGTTCACACCGAGAGCAGCCGTTTCAATACCAGGCGAGCCATCTGCCAGTCCCGATGCGCCGTGCGTTCGCCGATGCACAGGTGGTGCGCGATCTCCTCAAAGCCGAGACCGCCGAACACGTGCAGTTCCACGACGCTGGCCAGCCGGGGATCGATCTGTTCCAGAGACCGCAGAGCGTGATCGATATCGATGACGTCATCCGTATCCAGTTCGAATGGAAACTGATCCAGTGCTTCATCGTCGCGTTGCCAGTCGCCACCGCGCTTTCCCGATGCCCTGCGGCGAGCCTTGTCGACCAGCAGGTTGCGCATGGAACGTGCGGCATACGCAAAGAACTGGCGCCGGTTTACCCAGTCCATGTCCAGGCCGTCGAACAGGCGCAGGTAGGATTCGTGGACCAGCCCCGTTACTGACAGCGTTGTCTCCGAATGCCTGCTGATCGCGTTGCGCGCCAGTTCGCGCAATGTCTGGTAGATGCTGTTCAGAAGCCGGGATTCGGCGGAGCGATCGCCCCGCTGCGCCCGGAACAGCAGGCTGGTGATCTCGTTTTCGGCAGGCAACTTGGCGCCCCCTGCGCCAGAAAGCGCACTGAGCTTAGGGTGGGTGGAGTCGCGTTGTCCACGAGCCAGGCGCGCTGTGCGCCGCTGCGACGAAGATCGGAGTCGAAGCGAAGCTGTCCGAGCGACAGGGTGGCTGGCGCTGCTGCCAGCCGCGTCGCACCGGGGCGCGAACAGGTCGCGACTGGCTGGATCCAAGGCCAGGAGCCTGGGATCCAGCCGAGCGGAATCAGTCGCCGTGCAGATGGCTGTCGAAGAACGCCAGCGTGCGCTGCCAGGCCAGTCGCGCCGCGCCGACGTCGTAGCGCGCGGCGCTGGCATCGTTATGGAAGCCGTGCTGGGTACCCGGATACATGTGCAGGCTGTAGGCGACCCGGTGCTCATCCAGCGCCTGGCGCAGCTCCGGGATGCCGGCGTTGACGCGCGGATCGTCGCCGGCATAGTGCAGTTCGACGGCGCCACGGATGCGCGCGACCTGATCGGACGTGATGCCGGTGCCGTAGAAGCAGACCGCGGCGGCGACGATTTCGTGCTCGGCGGCGCAGCGCAGCGCCATATGGCCGCCGTAGCAGAAGCCGACGACGCCGATCCGGCCGTCGCAATCGTCGCGGCTGCCCAGATACGGCACAGCCGCAATGACATCGGCATCGATGACGGCGCGCTCGGTGGCGGCGAACAGGTCGCGCGCCTGTTCCTGATCCGCCGGGGCGCCGCCGGCGACACTGAGCCCGTCCGGCGCGACCGCAACATAGCCGGCGAGCGCCGCACGCCGGGCGACGTCCTCGATATGCGCGTTCAGGCCACGGTTTTCGTGGATCACGACGATGCCGGGCAGGGCGGCCGCGCCGGCCGGACGAGCGACATAGGCGCGTACTTCGCCCTGGCTGCCGGTGTAGTGTGCGTAGCCGCTGGCCAGGCGCTCGTCGTCCTCGGCCACCTGGCGAGCCGCGACATAGTTCGGCTCGACCAGGGCCACCGCCGCCGATGCCGCCGCGACGCTGCCGGTCAGGGCGATCAGGCGGCGAAAGAAACTGCGACGCGGCATTACGCCATGCACATAGTCGTTGTACAGGTCGAGAATACGCGGATCCATAGCGGCCTCCTGGATAGATTGCGCGAATTCGCATCGAAACATGAGCGCAATGTCACCGCCCATGTCGTCAGCGTACCGGTCCTGGCGTCGAAGCACTACCAAGGCCGGTGGACTGCGCATACGCCGGCGCAGGTTCGCAAGCGCTGGTCAGGCGCAGTAGGATGCCGGGCTTCGTCTCCCGCAATCGAGCGCTTCCATGGCCAAAGGCATCCGCGTTCCACATACCCTCGTCCTGCTGTTCATGATCATGGTGGTGGCTCTGATTGCGACCTGGCTGCTGCCGCAGGGCAGCTTCCAGACCGAGGTCAATGAACTGGGCCGGCAAATGGTCGTCCCGGGCAGCTACGCCATTCATGAGGCGCGGGTCTGGCTGTCGCCGACGGTGCTGTTCACGGTCGTGCCGCGATCATTGAAAGATGCCGAGCAGATCATCTTTTTCCTGCTGATCATCGGTGGCGCGATTTCCGTACTTCGGGCAACCGGCATGATCGATGCGGTGCTTGGTCGTCTGCTCAAGCTGATCGGGCACTCACCGGCATTGCTGATCATCTTCGGCACGGCCATTTTTGCGGCCGGCTCGGCGACCTTGGGCATGTCGACCGAGTACATACCGTTCGCGGTGGTGCTGATCTCGCTATGCGTTGCGATGCGTCTGGACGCGATGACCGCGATGGGTGTGATGATCTGCGGCTACGGCGTCGGCTATGGCATCGCCTGGACCAATCCGTATACGGTGATGGTTGCTCAGAACATCGCTGAACTGCCGCCGACCTCGGGCTGGCAGTACCGGCTGTTGCTGTTCGTTCCGTTCATCGCGGTTACCGCTCACCACATCTGGCGCTACGCCAACAAGGTCAAGGCCGATCCGTCGGCGAGTCTGGTCGCAGATCTCGACGACCCCAGGCACAGCGCGCTGACCGACTACCCGCCGCTGAACCGGCGCCACCTGCTGGTGCTGCTGCTGACGGTGGCCGCTGTGGTTGGCATGGTGGTCGGGATTGGCGTGTACGGGTGGTACCTGGTCGAACTGGGCGCCATGTGGCTGGCGGTAGCCCTGGTCGCCGGTCTGATCGGCGGCCTGGGTGCCGACGAGACTGCCAAGCGCTTCGCCAGCGGCGCGGCGGAACTGGCCGTGGTCGCCTTGCTGGTCGGGTTTGCCCGTTCGATCGCGATGATTCTCGAGGACGGCCAGGTGCTGCACACGATTGTCTACGGCGCCTCGGTTCCGCTGGCGATGGTCGGTGCCGAGTTGAGCGCGATCGGCATGCTGGTGATGCAGACGCTGATGAACTTCTTCATCCCGTCCGGCTCCGGGCAGGCCTATGCGACGATGCCGATCATGGTGCCGCTGGCCGATGTCGTCGGCATCGAGCGGCAGGTCGCGGTGCTTGCATTCCAGTTCGGCGACGGCTTCTCGAACATCATCCTGCCGACCAATATCGTGCTGATGGCCATTCTCGGCATGGCCGGCATTCCGTACGATCGCTGGGTGCGGTTCGTCTGGCCGCTGCTGCTGAAGCTGCTGCTGCTGGCCGCCATCGCCCTGGTCGTTGCGGTCTGGATCGGCTACAGCTGACGCTTCGTTAGGCCGGAGCGCCCGTCAGGAAGCCAGTTGGCCAGCTGCAACCAGGCCTGCAAGCGCGCCGCCGGCGGCATCGAGGCATTCGCCGGGCTGGTCGACGGCAGGTGCAGCAGGTCGATCCGATCGCGCCGAGCGGTCGCCAGTACCGGCAGGACATGGCGACGGAACAGCGCATGCGCGGTTCCGCCATTGCATGCGACCAGCCGTATCGTTGGCTGGTCTGCGAGCAAGCTGGCGATCGGGTTCGGACGCTCGCTGGCACGGACGATCGCCGCGTCCAGGCTGCCCGCTCGCTCGCACGCGGCCAGCACATCCCAGAGCGCGATGCCGGCGGCGGTCAGCGCGTCCAGACGCTGGTGGTAGGACAGGGCTGGATCGAAGCCGCAAAGCTGGGCCATGAACGGCCAGAATAGATTGCGCGGATGCGCGTAATAGCGCTGCGCCGACAATGAAGCCGTTCCCGGCATCGAACCCAGAATCAGTACGCGCGGCAAGGTGCCGACGACGGCAGGGAAGCTTTCAGCCTTCATGGTCGACAGGGTAGCGGGCGTGCGGCACCCGCAGCATCGGTCATCGTCGAGCGTCGATGCGTTCGAGTATGGTCTGGGTGATCGGCGATCAGGATGTCCAGTGTTCGAGGATCGCCGGATCGGCGCCAACACGGCGGCAAGCGCGGCTGGCGATGCCGTCGCTGAGCGAGCCGCGAACCAGGGGTGCGAGCGTGGCCAGGGTGCGCGCGGCAATCGCCGTACGCAAGGGTTGGCTGCCGCGGTCGTAGCCGAGCATGCGCACGGCCCAGCCAGGCAGCACCGCGATCGCGGCGCCGAGAAACAGTCGTCGTGACAAGCCCGCTGCCGGCACTGGCAAGGCAATGCTCTCGAGCACGGTCAATACCTCACGCGAGCGTTGATCGCAGATCAGGTTCGGCTGCACGGCGCGAAAATAGGCCAGCACCTCGGCCTCCGACCGAGGCACATCGCGTGCGCCCAGGGCCTCGGCGACACGTCGGGTCTCATCGAAATAGCGATCGGCGGCGCCGTCGGGCAAGGTCGCTCGGTAGCGCCGAAAACCGGCGAGAAAACCCCAGGCTTCGGTGACATGGACCCAGGTCAGCAGGGCTGGGTCGTCGGCGCTGTAGGCGCGCCCGTCTGGCGCCGTGCCGCGAACTCGGGCATGGATGCCGCGCACGCGCTCGATCCACCGTCGCGCTTCGTCAGTCCCAGCATAGGTGGTTGCGGCGACGAAGCGGGTCGTGCGCCGCAGCCGGCCGATCAGGTCATGACGAAAATTGGAATGATCCCAGACCCCGGCCAGGGCCAGCGGGTGCAGGCACTGCAGCATCAACGCGCTCAATCCGCCGGCCAGCATGCCGGGAAAGTCGGCGTGGATGCGCCAGGTTGCACTGTCCGGGCCAAACAGGCCGGGATCCCCGGACGGATGGTCGTAGTCGACCGGGTCTACCGGATCGCGCGGAAAGGCGCTCAGCACCCAGTGGCGGATGGCGGCGCGCAGTGGTGTCAGCGGATTCGGAAGCACGCGTCTTGAGAGTGCAAGAGTCGGAACGACATCGTTGCAGGATAGCGGGTCCGGCCGCCGTACCGATTCGCGGAACCTGGGTGCCGGCGGATGCTGCGGCTGCGCATCGATCACAGCTTGCTGCTGCGCGCACGGATGTTGTTGCCGACCGACGAAGTTCCACGTCGATTTCCATTGTCACGGAAACGCTGTCCGGGTATCATGTTGCAATGCAACATTCCCGCTGCCTCAGCGCCCCGGCCATCGCGGATCGGCCGATGGCGATCTCGCCGCCACCCTGATCGATCGGTGGTTTTCCCGATCGCCTGTTCCGCAATTCTTTCAAGCTCCAACCATCGCATCGACGCGACGTCGATGCGCGACAGGAACCTTTTCGCCCATGTTCTTGCGTTCTCTTGGCCGATCCTGGTTCGGCAACGTCCGTGGCGACGTGCTGGCCGGTCTGGTCGTTGCGCTGGCCCTGATTCCGGAAGCAATCGCGTTCTCGATCATCGCCGGTGTCGACCCGAAGGTCGGCCTGTATGCCTCGTTCTGCATCGCCGTGGTGATCGCGTTCACCGGTGGCCGTCCAGGGATGATCTCCGCCGCCACCGGGGCCATGGCCCTGCTGATGATCACTCTGGTTCGCGATCACGGTCTGCAATACCTGCTGGCGGCGACGCTGTTGACCGGTGTTCTGCAGATTCTGGCCGGCGTGTTCAAGCTGGCGGTGTTGATGCGCTTCGTCTCACGCTCGGTCATCACCGGTTTCGTCAACGCGCTGGCGATCCTGATTTTTCTTGCCCAGGTGCCGGAGCTGATCGGCGTTCCGTGGGGCGTGTATCCCCTGGTCGCCGCCGGACTGGCGATCATCTACGGTCTGCCGTTGATCACCCGCGCGATTCCATCGCCGCTGGTTGCCATCGTGCTGCTGACCGGTGCCTGTCTCTGGTTCGGCTGGCAGGTGCCGACCGTCGGCGACAAGGGCGCACTGCCCGACAGTCTGCCGGTGTTCCTGTTTCCGGATCTGCCATGGACCCTGGAGACGCTGATGATCATTCTGCCGGTGTCGCTGACCCTGGCCGTGGTCGGGCTGCTGGAGTCTCTGCTGACTGCCCAGATCGTCGATGACCTGACCGATACCCCGAGCAACAAGAACCGCGAAGCGACCGGCCAGGGCATTGCCAACATCGCCTCTGGCCTGGTTGGCGGCATGGCCGGCTGCGCGATGATCGGGCAATCGGTGATCAACGTGAAATCAGGCGGCCGCGGCCGCCTGTCGACCCTGTGCGCCGGCGTCTTCCTGCTGCTGATGGTGGTGTTTCTCGGTGACTGGGTCGCGCTGATTCCGATGGCGGCCCTGGTTGCGGTGATGATCATGGTCTCGATCGGTACCTTCAGCTGGGTTTCGCTGCGCAATCTGCGCAGCTATCCGCGTTCGTCGAGTCTGGTGATGGTGGCCACCGTGATCGTCACCGTCGCCACCCACGATCTGGCCAAGGGCGTGTTGACCGGCGTGTTGTTGTCGGCGCTGTTCTTCGCTCGCAAGGTTGGACAAGTGCTGCACATCGGCTCGACACTGGCGGACGACGGTCGCAGCCGTCACTATGTCGTCACCGGCCAGGTCTTCTTCGCCTGTGCCGACCATTTCATCGCCGGCTTCGATTTCAAGGAAGTGCTGGAACAGGTTCGCATTGACGTCAGTCGCGCCCATTTCTGGGACTTGAGCGCAGTGACCGCGCTCGACACCGTGGTGCTGAAGTTCCGGCGCGAAGGTGCGCAAGTCGAGGTGCTGGGTTTGAACGAAGCCAGCACGACCCTGGTCGATCGTCTCGGCGTGCACGACAAGCCCGACGCGGTCGCTCGCCTGTCGGCCCATTGAGGATTCCGAACCATGTCTTCCTACGTGATTCCGGTCGACGGTGCGGTTCTGGCCTGTGTCGATCATTCGCTGTACGCCGACAGCGTCGCCAGCCATGCGCTGTGGGCTGCACAGCGGCTGTCGGCACCGCTGCGCTTTCTTCATGTGCTCGATCGCGAGGTTGCCGCGGCCGGTGACGATCTCAGCGGCAGTATCGGCGTCGATGCCCAGTTGCAGTTGCTGAAGCAACTGAGCGAGCTGGACGAGCAGCGCAGCCGCCTGGCCGCCGAGCGAGGGCGCCTGCTGTTGCAGCGGGTTCGCGAGCAGGCACGGGTCGGCGGGCTGGCCGAAACGGAAACGCAAAGCCGGCACGGTGGCCTGGTTGACGCGTTGACCGAGAACGAGGCCGACGTGCGTCTGTTCGTGCTCGGCAAGCGCGGTGAATCAGCGGACTTCGCCAGGGGCCACCTCGGCGCCAATCTGGAACGGGTGATCCGCGCGGTGAGCCGACCGTTGCTGGTTGCCGCTCGCGCATTCCGTCCGATCGAGCGATTTCTGATCGCCTTCGACGGCGGCGCAACCACGCGCAAATGCGTGGACATGGTGACCATGAGTCCGTTGTTGCAGGGCCTGCCCTGTCATCTTCTCAGCGTTGGCGCCGACGATGACGGGCTGCGCGAAGCCCAGGCCTGGGCACGGCAGCGATTGCAGACTGCCGGCTATGAGGTCCAGACCGTGCTCCGCCCCGGCGATCCGGAACGTGTGATTGCCGAACATGTCCGCGACAACGCCATCGACCTGTTGGTGATGGGTGCTTACGGACATTCACGCATCCGTCATCTGATCGTCGGCAGCACCACGACATCGGTGATCCGCTCATGTCTGATCCCGGTGCTGCTGCTGCGCTGATGTCGGCCGCGCCGACCTGTCCGCTGTGCTGTTCGCAGCAGGTCGGACATTTCCAGGTCGTCGACGGGCAGCGCTATTTTCGTTGCCGGAACTGCTTGCTCTGCTTTCTCGATCCGCAGCAACGACCTTCGCTGGACAGCGAGCACGCGCAGTATCGTCTGCATCGCAACGAGATCGATGACCCCGGCTACCGGCGCTTCCTGT